>CAYUOI010000064.1:0-4271 GCA_964446365.1 uncultured Candidatus Saccharibacteria bacterium
TTCAGAAAGCAATTTGGATAAGTTGGCCCAAAAAGGCGAGCCGGATCCCAACCGACGTTACCGAACAGACTTTGCGTGACGTCATACTGCCGCTGGGATGGGTGGATGTCAAAGTCGCAGCCTTGGACGAGACCTGGAGCGGTCTTAAGTTCCTTAGGCGTACGCACCAATAAACGGCCGCGGCCGAAAAATAGAAGAAAGAACGTTATGCCCCTATTTGATGTACCCGCCTACGGACCAGAGAGAGAATACGAAACCCCACCAATACCGGTTGCTCCGCCGCAAGAACTACCTGTACTAAATTTGTTAGGACGACTCGAACACCAAGAGGCTACGACTGAGTGCGTGCAGCAATTGGCCAGTGAGGTCCGCGATTTTTACGGCCAATCTGCTAAAAGCCGCGTGACATTGCACCACGAAAAAGGTTTAGCCGCCGGAGTCTACATCGATGAAGCCATTGAAGCGCTGGAGTTTTGGCTGGAAGGGCCGGAAAATAGTGACTTTATCGAACCAGCTGTCGATGTCATGCATAATTCGTGGCAGCAACGGGTGCTCGCCTACGGCACGCTGCTAGAAAAAATTGAGCTACCGACAAGTGTTCTAGGCGAAGTCGGTCATGACTTTTTCCACGGCAACGAAAACCTCCGCGATTGGCTTGAAAGACGTCTGGAAGTTGAACCCGACCGTATTACTCCAGACATTGTGGTTTCTGAAAGTCGAAAAATTATGAAATTACAGATTATCGACGAAGAATTGGTTATTTCAAGTCTGTTAAGACGGGCCAACCCAGACGTACCCAAGCCGTCCGACAAGCCCGCTAGACGCTGGCTGCAGCGCCTACTTTTTAAGCCGGCAACGGAAACTTAAGCGCCACTTGTTTAATTTCCTGTCGCAGAGCTTCTAATTTGGCCGGATTTGCGTGGTTGCTTAGAGCCTGGTCAATCCATTCGGCAATCTGTTTCATTTCCGGTTCTTTCATGCCACGGGTGGTTAGCGCCGGGGTTCCCAGACGAATGCCCGAAGGACTGAACGGTGGGCGGGGATCAAATGGAACGGTGTTCTTATTAACCGTTATGCCGGCATGGCCCAGTGCAATTTCGGCGTCGGCACCGCCGATTTTCTTATTGGTAAGATCAATTAGCATCAGATGGTTATCTGTCCCGCCGGTTACAAGCTGATAGCCGCGATCCGTCAGCTCGCCGGCCAGCGTTTTGGCATTCTTAACTATTTGTTGTCCATACTGCCTGAAGGCCGGCGTAGCAGCTTCGCGCAGGGCTACTGCAATGGCGGCCGTCTGATGGTTATGCGGCCCGCCCTGCAGGCCGGGAATGATGGCCCTATCAATTAGGGTCGGCAGGTTTTCGCGCGTTCGATCAACTTTTTTAAGCGGCGTAGACGGGTTGCCATTGCAAAGCAAAAGTGCGCCGCGCGGACCGCGCAGTGTTTTATGGGTGGTCGTCATGACAACGTCGGCGTAACCAACCGGCGAAGGATGTTCGCCGGCCACGATCAAGCCGGCAATATGCGAAATGTCGGCTAAAAACCAGGCGCCAACTGCGTCGGCAATTTCTTTTAATTTTTTCCAGTCAAAAATGCGCGGATAAACAGTGGCGCCGGCTATCAGCAGCTTAGGCTTCTCTTTTTTAGCCATTTTCATGAGTTCATCATAATCAAGATAACCGTCCGGACCGGTCTGGTACTGGACAGAATTAAACCATTTGCCCGAGAAGTTGACCTTGAGTCCATGCGTCATATGACCGCCAAAGTACAGAGCCATGCCCATGACGGTGTCGCCCGGATCCAGCAGTGCAAAATAGGCTGCCAGATTGGCCGGTGAGCCCGAGTAAGCCTGCACATTAGCGTGGTCAACACCAAACAATTTTTTAGCTCGATCGCGAGCTAAATTCTCAATGGCGTCCACGTTTTCGCAGCCGCCGTAGTAGCGCATACCGGGATAACCCTCGGAGTATTTGTCGGTCAGCCGCGAACCAAGCGCATTTAATACTTCTGCTGACGTATGATTCTCGCTGGGAATCATTTCCAGACCCTCGACTTGCCGCAGGGTTTCGGCTTTGATAAATTTCTCTACTGCTTCGTCTTTCATTTCCAACTCCTTAACTACGCTTTAATCATCAATCAGTTGTCAGCGCAGCTAAATCATTCTTTAATTGTAACAGTGGTGCAGTTATCACCAAAATCTCTTGCAAAATATACCGTCGGCGATATACTAATCTGGCAATGCCCAGTACAAACGAGAAAATAGGCCAATTAATTTATCAGATACGACAAGAGAGAGGCCTTACCCAAGCAGCTTTTGCCGATCGGCTTGGTACCAGTCAATCTGCCGTAAATCGGATTGAACACGGCAAGCAAAATCTTAGTCTTGACACCCTGGGGCGCATCAGCGATGTTCTCAATAAGCCGATTATCAGCCTTAGCGGTAGTGCTGTAAATCTGCGCGTCGAAGGCGGTCATGAACTCAAGGGTAGTATCGTTACCAACGCCTCAAAAAACGCCGCTGTCTGTCTGTTGGCGGCTGCCCTGCTAAATAAGGGCACAACTCGCTTTAAGCACATGCCGCGAATTGAAGAGGTTAACCGAATTATTGAAGTTCTGCAAAGCATTGGCGTCCACGTAAAGTGGTTAACCGGTGATGATTTGGAGATCAAACCGCCAGCCCAGCTCGATTTGCGCAACATGGATAAGGCGGCCGCCCGTAAAACCCGCAGCGTCGTTATGCTGTTGGGTCCTTTAATGCACCTCTTCCCGGAATTTCAAATCCCTTACGCCGGCGGCTGTAAGCTTGGCCGGCGCAGTATTCAAGCCCACACTTATGCGCTCGAGGAATTAGGCGTAACTATTGTGGCAAAAACCGGCAACTACAATGTGACGGTCAAAAAGCACCCGGCGAAAGAAATTATCATGTACGAAACAAGTGACACCGCCACCGAGAATATTCTGATGGCGGCTGCCCGCTTTGAAGAAGAGACGGTTATCAAAATGGCCAGCGCCAACTACATGGTTCAGGATTTGTGTTTCTTCCTCAAAAAACTCGGCGTCAAAATTGAGGGTATCGGCACCAGCACTTTGCGGGTGCGCGGCGTTAAAGACATCAAGAAAAATGTCACCTATTACCCAAGCGAGGACCCGATTGAGGCTATGACCTTCATTGCTGCCGGCGTCATTACCAACTCCAGTATGACTGTTAAGCGCGCACCGTTGGACTTTCTAGAATTAGAACTTCTTAAACTGAAAAAGATGGGTCTTAAGCTAGAAGTTAGCGCGCCGTACGCCGCCGAAAACGGCCAAACCCGCTTAGCCGACGTTACTATCCAAAAACATAACGGCGAACTGACGGCCTTGGAAGACAAAATCCATTCCAACCCCTATCCCGGTCTAAATATCGATAATCTGCCGCTGTTTGTAGCCATTGCCGCTGTAGCTAAGGGACGCACCCTAATTCACGATTGGGTATATGAAGATCGCGCCATTTACTTTACCGAGCTACGCAAGCTTAACGTTAATGTCACTCTAGTTGATCCGCACCGTGTCTACGTTGACGGTCCGGCCCGCTTCAGCGCCGCCGACGTCACCTGCCCGCCGGCGCTACGCCCGGCTATTCTGATTCTGCTGGCCATGTTGGCCGCGCCCGGAATTAGCGTGCTTAGAAATGTTTATTCAATCAACCGCGGCTACGAAGACTTTGCCGAACGTTTAAACGGCTTAGGCGCCCACATTACCGTCCTACACGAACTTTAGCGCCGAACTACCCTTTTCTTTGTAACTACCGGTTCATCGACTACGGCCGGAGCCGTTATTAGACCTATTAAGTAAATCAGTATCAAAGCAACGATGGCGTAGACCATCATGGCAAATAGCGTCGAGAACTCTAATACATATCGGTTTTCAAATACGTGCGCCGGAAAAATACCGCGGAACGGCTCCAGCAACACCGCACTCATGTCGTAAATCCAGCCCACAAACGCGTTATTGGCGTTAGCGCCAAATAATTTCAACAAAAACCGTAACCCTAAGAACCCTTCGACTATTGCTAGAAAAAAGTTGACGAGATTAATTGCTAGTAATCGTACTCGCATATATTCCTCCTTTAGGTTCCAGTATGGCTCAGCGGCGTTGAGCTAACCGTTAGAATTCCCGCATTACTGTTCTGTATAAACTATGCAGCAACGCTATATGGTATAATCACCCCTGTTCCGGCGGGATTCGTATAGCGGTTAATATAAAAGTTTTCCAAACTTTGGACACCGGTT
>CAYUOI010000065.1:0-2254 GCA_964446365.1 uncultured Candidatus Saccharibacteria bacterium
GTGGATTCTCATCTACTTTTTTGCCGTTTATAACAAATGTCGGCGTCGAGTTGGCGCCAATAGACTGGCCAGCCTTGATGTCGGCATTTATAGAATTGTTGGTTTCGATGCTGGCGACATCCTTGCGGAACTGTTCCAGGTTTAAGGCTAGCTGCGAGGCGTAATCTTCAAAAAAGATGGTCGGGTTGCCGGCGCTGGACCAGCTTTGCTGGTTTTCGTAGAGTTTGTCGTGCATTTCAAAGAACTTGCCCTGTTTGCCGGCGGCTTCGGCAGCGCGCGAAGCAGCGTAGGCGTTGGGGTGGACGGTGTTCAATGGAAAGTGTCGGAACTGGAATGTGACTTTATCTTTATATTGATCCTCGAGCTGCTTGATAATCGGATAATATGCGCCGCAAGCCGGGCACTGCAGGTCGCCGTATTCTAAAAGGGTGGCACCAGTGCTGCCGGTATAGCGGATGTGGTTGGTCGGCTGGTTTGAGCCCTTAGATGAAGTCGACGGCGCTTTGGCTTTGTTGCTGGTTACCCAGAAAACACCGCCTAAAACAATCACGATGCCCACCAGCACCAATAGGAATCGCTTACTCATGTTTTCTTACTATAGCACATCAATTTTGGCGCTTCCTGCTATCATTTAGGTATGACGCTCTTGCTTAATCTTGGCCTGTTATTGCTGACTTTTCTGACGATCTCGCTGGAGCGGACCTATTATCGGGTTAAGCCCGCCGAACTTAAGCGCCGGGCCCGCGAGGGCGACCCGTTCGCGGCCGGTTTATACCGCGCGGTCGCCTACGGCGCCAGCTTGCGTTTACTGTTATGGGTTTTGGTCGGTGCTAGCGCCGCCGGCTTTTTTGTGGTTTTCAGCCGTTCGTTTTCGCCCTGGTTGGCATTCGTAATTATCGTGGCTACCGTATGGTTCGGCTTTGCCTGGCTGCCAAACAGCCGTGTTACCAGCCTTAGCGCTTATATGGCTAAGTGGCTGGCCAAACCATTGGGCTGGATACTTAACCGACTAAATCCGTTGCTAGATTGGATTGCCAGCCTGATCCGCCGCCACCGACCAATTCATTTCCATAGCGGACTGTACCGCAAGGAAGATTTATTGGAACTTCTCAATCTTCAATCCAGCCAGTTCGATAATAAAATTTCTGAACAGGAATTGGATATGGCGCGCCACGCCCTGCAATTCGGCGACAAAACTGTACGTGGCGTTATGGTGCCGCGACGGGCCGTCAAATTAGTTAATATTGGCGATACCATCGGCCCTATATTTATAAACGAGCTGCATCAAAGCGGCCACAGCCGTTTCCCGGTATTCGACGGTAAAAAAGATAATATCGTTGGCGCACTTTATTTGCGCGACCTGGTCGGCCTGAAGGTTGAAGGCAAGGTTAAAGACGTAATGAAGAAAAAGGTCATGTACGTACACGAAGAACAGTCATTGCACGATGTTTTGCAGGCCATTATTAAAACTCATCACCAGCTATTTATTGTGGTAAATAGTTTTGAAGAATTTGTTGGCGTGATTGGTCTGGAAGATGTCATGGAACAAATCATTGGCTCGCCGATTATGGATGAGTTTGACCGTTACGAAGACCTGCGGGCCGTTGCTGAGCGGGCTGCTAAAAAAGAGCACGCCGCTAACGACGAGCCGGTTGAAGCCGAAACCGAAAGTTCTACCCCTGATGAAGCTTCGGTGGTAGAATAATCAAGATGATTCTATTCCGAGATAACAATATGAATCTACGGGCCGTGTCGCTACTGAGCGGTAGCTGATACATTGCCCGCGTCCCAGCTCGGAATAATACTGTAACTAGGAGAGAGACATGCGTGTTTTAAGTAAAGACGTCGCAGAACATGTGGGCAAGAAGATTCATGTAAAAGGTTGGTTGCACAAAAAGCGCCTGCTGGGCGGCCTGACTTTTATTAATGTCCGCGACCGCAGCGGTTTGGTTCAGGTTGTGGTTGAAGACAAAGACGAGGTAGAAAAATTGCGCGGTATGCAAATTGGCACGGTGCTGAGTGTTGAGGGCATGGTTAAGGATGAACCGCGCGCACCCGGCGGCGCTGAGCTGCACGATCCCAAACTAGAAGTCATGGTGCCGGTCGAAGACACGCCGCCAATTGAGATAGACAAGCCGCTGGATCACAAGCCCGATAACCTGGATACATTGTTCGAGAACCGGGTTATTGGTTTGCGAAACTTGCGCGAGACCGCCATTTTTAGAATCCAGGCCAAGGTGCTGGAAGCCGCCCG
>CAYUOI010000065.1:2354-4261 GCA_964446365.1 uncultured Candidatus Saccharibacteria bacterium
GAACTCTACAGCAAAGAAACCGGCGAAAGCACTGTGGGCGAGGATGACCTGCGGCCGGACGAAGAACGCTGGATTTGCGAATACGCCAAGAAAAAGATGGGCTGCGAAGCCGTCTTCATCACTGAATGGCCTGTATCCAGCATGAAGTTCTACCACCGGGTTAATAAAGACAATCCAAAAATCGCCGACCGTTCGGATTTGCTTTTCCGCGGCGTTGAAATAGCCACCGTGCCCATGCGCGAACACCGCCACGAGGTATTGCTGGCCCAGATGAAAAAGGCCGGCTTAGACCCTAAACACCCGGGCTACAAATACTACCTGCAGGCATTTCAATATGGACTGCCTGAACACGGCGGCTTTGGTTGGGGCCTGGAGAGAACAGTAGAGAAACTTCTTGGCTTGAATAACATTAAAGAAGCCACCCTCTTCCCCCGCGACATCAATCGCCTGACACCGTAGTTCTGCTACAATTGCTTGAGAAGGAGAGGCTTTGGACTATAAGTCATTTGTAAAGAAATTCACATTTCCAGTTGATTTCGAAATACCTACGCAACTATTGTTTGAAGATTTGCGAGCTAAGCCGCTCACTCGCGCGGATTTAAAAGCCGACATGGATGCCGTTAATTCCAGTTTGGAATTGATTCGAAATACGCGCGGTGGAACTTGGCCAGAAGAAGCAGTGAGTGAAGAGTTTGATTTTCTAGATCTGGCTTGGCACGAACGTGAATTTAGAGACCGTAGCTCGTTTGCGTATGTTGTATACGACAAAAGTGACAACTATATTGGCTGCCTATATCTTTACCCCATGGGTCATCGAACCGAGTTAACTGAAAAGCTTTCGGATTTCGATATGGACGCCAGTTGGTGGGTAACAACTAAAGCCTACGAACAAGGCTACTATCAAAAGCTATACGAGGCCTTGCAACAATGGCTTGCTGAGTTTCCCGTCAAAAAGATTTATTATTCAAACAAGGAGATTCCAGAATGAAATTTAAGAAAGCGGTACTTGTTAATGTCAAAGAAGCCGATTTGGATAAATCGTATTGGGTGCAGTTCGATGAGCTGGTTGAATCAAAAACTTTCATTACCCGAGATGATCCAAAGCTTATGGACGAGCTAAAGGATTGTGATTGTCTATGCCTAGGTTTCCAGGTCCCAACAGATAAGGACATTTTCGATGCCGCTCCTAATTTGAAAATGGTTAATATACTAGCAACAGCCTACGGAACGGTTAACCTTGACGAAGCCACCAAGCGTAATGTAACTGTCTGCAATTTGGCGGGTTATAGCACCGAAGCAGTTGCCGAGTTCACCATTGCTATCTTGCTCTACCAAATTCGTCAGCTCGAAGAAGGTGTCAAAAGAGGGAAAGCAGGCAACTATGATTTTGCCGGCATGTCAGCTAGAGAACTTAAAAACAGCAATTTCGGAGTTGTTGGTTTAGGAAGCATTGGTGGCAGAGTAGCAGAGCTGGCTGCTGGTTTTGGCGCCAATGTCAGCTACTGGTCGCGTGAAAAAAAGGACGTACCGTTTACGTACAAAGAACTCAGCGCGCTGCTTACCGAGTCTGATTATATTTCGCTGAACGTGGCCCAAACCCCCGACACAGAAAACCTGCTGAATAACCAAACACTGTCGCTTATAAAAGAGGGTGCCATTGTTATTAGTACGGTGCCGCCAGAAGTCGTAAATGTTGATGCTCTAGCCACCCGCCTAGCAAAAAACGACATGGTGTATGTTTCTGACCACGGTGACGAAATGTCAGAGGAAAACTTGAACAAGATTAAGAACTTTCCAAATTGTTTATTGCTGCCAGCCATTGGTTTCATTACAGCCGAAGCCCGCGTTAATAAGCAGGAACTCTTCATTGGAAATATGAAATCAACGCTTGCCGGTACCCCACAAAA
>CAYUOI010000066.1:0-4157 GCA_964446365.1 uncultured Candidatus Saccharibacteria bacterium
GCTAGCGCCGATTCGAAGTCGAGTTCCATAATTTCGCCCTGCAGTTGCTGCGAACCTTGGGCGGCTTTGCGCTGGGCGTCGTCTAGGGCTTTTTGCAGATCAGTAATAGTTTTTTCTTTGGCGGCCAGATTTAATCGCTGTTGCTCATTGGCCAGCTTGGTGGCTTCGGCGCGGATTTTGCCCTCTTCCTCGCTAAGCTTCTTTTGCATCTCCAGCTCAACACTGTCTTTGGCTTTAGTTTCTTCTCTTAATGCCTTAGTGAGCTCGGTGAGCTGTTCCCGCAGGGCTTTGCTGTCCTGCTTGGCGGCTTCGGCGTCGTCTTTGAGGGCCTTGATGGCCTCCTCTTGTCTAGCCTCGGCCCTTTTGGCAGCGCCGGCTTCGGCCTCTTGCTTGACCTTGACCAGCTCCAGCTCGTGCTTCTGATGAGCGGCGGCCAAAACCCGAGCCTCAATCTGGCCCTCCAAGGCTTTATCGATCTCTATTTGCTGGCCGCAGTTGGTGCAGGTTATGGTGTTCATGATTTTCCCTTTGTATATATTCTACACTGCTGTGACCTTAATTTTAGGTGTTCGTATTCTGCTGAAAATATTCTGCGGTTTCGGTATCTGCACAGAAGACATAGCAGCCTTTTTGCCCACGTGTCATTAAAGTTCGATATGTATTCTTAATGATGGCGTCTGCTATTGCCTCAGCAGCGTCTGGGTCTTCCTTAAACATCTTCTTATAACCGTGGACCGACTTATCGCTACCAGCTCTTTTTGTTGCATCGGTTATAATTTTGCCATTTCGGACAATCAGATCCGGCCCGATGATAACACCGACGTAATCCATTTCTAAGCCTTGGCAGGTGTGTATACAGCCAACTTCGTACACTGCGCTTGGCTTCAAGACCCACAAGTTGCCGTCAGTGGCCAAATTCCAGCGCATAGCGAAGTCGTGCTCTTCTATAGTTATGTCTTGTACAAGACCTGATCGATCGTTTTTACTTTTCCACTTCCAGCAGTAGCCAGCAACAAGCCGTGCTTTGTTTGACTCGTGGTTTTTTTCAACGATTAAGTCCCGTAGCGTGTTGGGAGAGTCCATAATTTTGAAGTCATACTCAATGTCAGCCAAAGTCTCATTCGCTGTATTACGGATTTGCAACGTGTTATCGAGCCACGATAGGTATCCGTTTGACCCATTACAACGGAACTGAGACTCTAGCGCTAGCACTTGAACTTCCGCTCCTAGCTGTGTAGCCCAAAGCTTAATTTCATCTTTATCGCCAATGTCTTTTAGGGTCACTTTTTGATCTTCATCTAGGAAAAATACGCTAAATTTTGACGCCTCCATTATTTCTTTTATCTGGTTCTCGCCTATATTTTGATACATGCCTGATTTAGCGACTAATCTATGAGCCTCATCTACGATTAGAGCATCAAAAATATTTGGTTCCGTTTCTGTATATGAACCAGAGCCACTAAAAAGATTGCTTATATGGCTTTTTCGAAAGCTTTTTGTGAGTTTGCTTTCGTATACTGCTCTAGGCGCAGCGTTTTTGGTGACATATTTTGATAGTAGCTGCTTCTTGTTTAACGCAACCAGTAAGTTGATTGCCACCACGGACTTACCAGTTCCCGGCCCGCCTTCGACAATCAGAACTTTCTTTTCGCTAGACGAAGCAGTAGTTGCCATCTGTAATGCTGTTTCGTAAACAATTTTCTGATCGTCAATCATAACAAACTCTTGATTACCCTGAAGCATGGAATCAAGCTTATCGGCAAGATTTTTAGAAGGCCTGATCCTACCATGTTCAATGCGATACATGACCTGGTCTTTGTCGCCGTGCTTAACATGCCCTTTTATAAACTCCCTTAGCTTCAAGGCATCACTTTTTAAAAATACTGGCGCCTGATCAAGGTACTCCTTGTAGAATTCATTTTGCATAACATCATCTTGTTCATAGTTATGAAGATAAGCACATGGATGGAGTTTAATGCCAGCTCTTTCGACTGCTTCGTTAAAATCATTAAGCAAGCTAGCGTATGTTAGTGCCTGGTACGATGGATGCGTAAGCTCTCGGTTAGAGCCTCCGACATATGAATTAACGACCCCGTCCTTTTCAGTTATTGTTGCTGTGCTCCATTGTTTAAGCTCTATAAGAACGGCCGAATCGCGTCTAGCCTCGTCCTTTCCCGCAATAATAAAATCGATTCTTTTTGCCGAATGCGGAATCGTATACTCTATGGCAATCTCTGCGCTTGCTGGAATCGCGTCATCATTAAGCACAGCGTACATCTTTTCCAGTGAATTTTTCCAAGAATTAAATTCGTTCGGGCTAGTCCTGCGTCCCGTGGCTTCGAAGAAGGCTTTTTGAATAACGTTGCCGATGTCATTAGATATAACATCATCCATAAAACCTGTTTTATCTGACGTGTAAACAATCATTTAGATAATTATCCTTAAAACACTTATGTGTACTTGTACTTTTCCAATATTATTAACAATTATCTTATGGCATGCTTTTTTGCTCATTTTGTACTGTTTTTGTTAATGCATCTATTTTAACACTTTGCATTTCGAGCCTGTCTTTAACTCCTGCACTCGTTGCTTCTGCAGAGTCAAAATGGCTTATTACTAGAGTTGCAATTGTTCCGAACATTGCAGCAAACCCAATGAACAGGACAACTACCATGACCGCCATGAAGTCGTTTAGCCGTTTTACTTCATCTTTGGTTGCGTAGTGTTCTTGAAGTATCTTTGCCATTTTACTTTTTTAGTTTCCCAATCCAATAAAATCTTAATTCACCTGTTGAGGTACTGGTAAAAGCCTTTACCGTCATACCTTTTTGATTATCAAGATCGTAAGTTTCCGTTGAGTTATTATAAGTGACTAAAGGCATCATAAATAAACCTATTACATCGTCCCAGTCTTGGATACCCGTGTCTTTGATAAGGTCTTTTTTTACTTTTGCTACTTTTTTAGGGTCTTCCATGCGCTTAGTATAACGTCTCGGCTTCTTATGCAAAACCATAAGTGGCTAATGATGGTATTTCTTAGCTACTATTTCAGTAATAGAGCCCTAGCCAACTAGCTTTTAGCTCAAAAAATGTACCGTTATTAATACTAGCCCGAATGTCATCGACCAGCTTAATAATAAAATGCTCGTTATGCAGCGACATCAGGGTTAAGCCCAGTATTTCGTTAGACTTGAATAGGTGATGCATGTAGGCCCGGGTGTAGTTTTGACAGGTGTAGCAAGTACAGTCTTGCAATAGCGGGCTAAAGTCATCGAAGTAGCGAGCACCTTTGATGTTTTTGCGGCCCTGGTAGGTGTAGAAAGCGCCGTTGCGTCCAACACGGGTTGGTGACACGCAGTCAAAGGTATCGACGCCTTTTTCTATGGCCAGGAATATATCGTTAGGCTCGCTGATTCCCAGCAAGTGCTTGGGCTTTTCGGCTGGCAATTCTTCGTTAACCCAGCGGACAATATCGGCCAGCTTGTCTTTTTGAATGGCGCCACCAATGCCGTAACCGTCGAACGGCATGGAGCCTAGATGCTTGCTGGTAGCTCGGCGCAAGTCTTCGTACTGGGCGCCCTGAATCACGCCAAATAATGCTTGGTAAGGCCGTTCCGGTTGCAAGGCTCGCAATCTGTCCAGCTCAACCACACAGCGCTCAGCCCAGGCGTGCGTCCGGACCAGCGATTCCTGCTGATAAGTATATGGGTCTATCAACGATGTTAATTCGTCAAAAGCAAACATAATATCCGCGCCGATGCCGTGCTGAATACGCATAGATAGTTCGGGCGTAAAACGATGCTTGTCGCCATTAATATGCGAGTAAAAAGTCACGCCATCTTCGTCTATAAATGCCCGGCGTTCCTGCTTGGGCGTGTTTTGCTCGGTGCCGGTCATGTCTATCACCTTTTTGTAGCCGCTGCCTAAGCTAAGAACCTGGAAGCCCCCGGAATCGGTGAATGTCGGGCCGTCCCAGTTCATAAACTTGCCTAGGCCACCGGCTTTGTCGATAAGTTCGTGCCCGGGTTGCAAATACAGATGATAAGCGTTGGCCAGCACCGCTTGAGCACCGACGTCAGCCACCTGCTCCGGCGTCATAGCTTTAACCGTGGCTTTGGTGCCAACCACAATAAAGGCCGGCGTCTTAATATCACCAT
>CAYUOI010000067.1:0-4133 GCA_964446365.1 uncultured Candidatus Saccharibacteria bacterium
TTTACGTAGTTCTAATGGTATGATACAGGCGACGCGACATCAGTACAACATCAGGCATTTCGCACCACCTCGGCCTGGTTTTGGCAAAGCCCAAAACGCCGCCGAGGTTCTTGGCGCCGGAGCACAATTTTTGACTGCGGTACTCACGCACCGTACCATTTGTACGGCTTGTTCCATTCCTCGCCAAGAAATTGCGCCCAGCATCCAAGTGCGAAAGCCTGAGAAGATTGCAAGCGCCCTCTAATCTCATTATAATTGCATTAAATGCTTAGGCTAAAATACAAAGCCATATTTATATTGTTAACTCTGCTGGCGCCCATGACCTTATTGGCGGCGTCAGCCAGCGCCTTTACTCCCGACACCAGTTTGCCCAACTGTTTTATGGCAGGCACAAGCCAGCACACTTTCTGTGATAGCACATACTATGGTTCCACTGCGACAGTTCCGGCCGGATCACAGTTGCAACCTGGTAAATGTTATATAGAGAGTCGTGGAGCTGGCGGTGAGCTTACCGGATACTCTGAAATAGACTGCGCTAACGCCGATAAAACAACTTGTGAAAGCGCTCCGACAACACCTGGTTGTGGGTCGGCATTTAGCAATAATACCCCCTGCGATGGCGGAGACTATTGCGGATTTGTAGATAAGTACATCAACCCTGTCTTAAATTTTCTGGCAATCGGATTTGGTCTAATTGTCACGATTACAGTCGTAGTATCAGGCATTCAATACATTACCAGTGGCGGCAACCCTCAAGCCATCGGCGCCGCCAAAAAGCGCATTTTTAATGCCGTACTTTCGCTACTATTATTCATATTTATGTGGGCCCTGTTGCAGTGGCTGGTGCCGGGAGGTTTGTTTTAATGAAACGAAATACCGTACGCGGACTTCTGGTAGTAAGTGCAGTAGCGATATTGCTTGCGCTGACATCTATTGCCGCGCCGGCGCACCGTGCCTACGCCCAAAGTGACAGCGACTTTAGGTGCGCTAAGCATACTTTCTTTGGATTAAAACCGTGGTACTACTACTTCCCGCTGACCGTTAGCGGCGACACCACTAAATGTACGGTAGATTTATCCTTAGTTACCAACGATCAACAACCGGATGTTTCCCAGATAAATAAGCTGTGGCTGATTGGCATCGTTGTGTTTGAGGACTTAGTACGCCTGTCGGCCCTGCTAGCTGTTGGCTTTATTATGTACGGCGGTGTGCGCTACATTACCAGCCAGGGCGAACCGGAACATACTAAGGACGCTATGAGCACCATTCTTAATGCCATTATAGGTTTGGCAATAGCCGTTGCCGCCGCCACAATAGTTGCCTTTATTGGCAAGAGCCTAGGAGCATGATTATGTTTAGACAATTATTCATTAGACTGGCTTTGGTTAATCCTTTCCCGACTGTTTCGGCCGACGATCAATCTGTTACTAAGATAGTGTCGCTGGCGTTGGGCGTAATCGCAGCCGTTACTGTTATTTTCATTATAATTAGTGCCCTGCGCTATACAACCAGCTTGGGCGACCCGCAGGCCACCGCCCGGGCTCGTAACAGTATTATTTATGCCTCTATCGGGCTAGCGGTGGTGGTTAGCGCCGAAGTTATAGTAGCGTTTGTACTGGGACACTTATAGTGAAGAAATTTTGCCGTTTATTGTGCCTTTTTGTATTAACCGTAGGAATACTAATGCCGCTGGGCGGCCTAGCGGCAGCCCAGGACCCAGCGCCCTCTTCAGCCCTTAATCCATCCGATTCATTTAAGAACGTTTGCAACAATGCACCGCCGGATAATCTGCCGCCTAGTTGTAACCCTGACGCCCAACTAAGTCCATCTACGCCTAATCCGCTTTTTGGCCCGCACAGCTTTTTAACTACTGTAATTAACTTATTATCTTTCGCCGTTGGCGTTATTTCGGTCTTTGTCATAATAATTGCCGGTATTAAATTCATCACGTCTTCAGGCGATCCCGGCAGCGTCACCAGCGCCCGCAACACCATACTGTATGCCGTAGTTGCCCTTTTGATTACCATCTCAGCTCAGGCCATAGTAAGATTTATATTAGTAAAACTATAAACTGAATTATGAAACGACTGATATTACTATCAATTTTGCTTAGCTTGATAAGCATGTTTACGCTAAGCGCCAGACCGGCCACAGCGATTCTACAAGATGCCAAAAACCAGGCCTGCCAGGGTCTGTCGGCGTCTGATACGCCAGATCCTAATAACTGCGATCCGACTACTGCCGGTAGCGGCGTGAATAACCTGATAGCCACCGTTATTAATGTATTTTCATTCGTAGTCGGAGTGGCGGCAGTCATTATGATCATGGTGGCCGGATTTAAATACATAACTTCTTCCGGTGACAGCGCCAGCGCCAGCAGCGCCAAAAATACCATACTTTACGCTATTGTCGGACTGGTGGTCGTACTGTTCGCCCAGGTTATTGTGCGGTTCGTTTTGCATAAGGCAACCATCTGCCCGGCGAATACTACAGTTCAAGACGACGGTAGCTGTAAGTAAATCTGCCTTGAATGTTTTAAAGTGTTTATGGTATAAAAAGATGAATCAATTAGAAAGGTAACAAATGTTCAAGACACTCAAAAAATTATTTGTAAGCTTCTCGTTACTAGGACTATTTTTGGCACCAACAGTAGCTCTAGCCGGTACGGCTTATGCAGCCGACGCTAACGCGGACTGTACTTCTACTTCGGTTAACATACAAGGCTGTGCCAACACGGGCGCCTGTCTGAATACCACCACTTCAACTTGCGACGAAAACGGCGATGCAAAAACTCAAGTCAATAAAATCATCGCAACCACCATTAATATTTTCTCGCTTGTAGTCGGTGTTGTCTCGGTCATCATGATCATCATCGGCGGCCTGAAGTACATAACTTCATCGGGTGACTCCGCCAACGTGACCGGTGCTAAGAACACTATCCTCTACGCCATCATCGGTTTGGTAGTCGTTGTACTGGCTCAGGTCATAGTCCGCTTCGTGCTAGATAAACTGGCCACCTAAGCGTTACGTAGTTATAAAAAAAGCCGCCCGAGTTGGCGGCTTTTTTAATTGGCCAGGTTAATTTATAGAACCTGGATTTTCTTAACGGTGTCTTGCTTTAGCTTGGTAAAGCTAATGGTCAGTACGCCGTCTTTGAGCACAGCTTCGACCTCATCTTCTTTAACAGGTACTGGCAGAGCAATACTGCGTGAGAATTCGCCCCAGTAACATTCCTGGACAAAGTAATTCTCGACATCGTCTTCGTTGCCGGCCGACAACGTGCCGCGCACACTCAAAGTGTTATCGGCAATGCTGACGTCCAGATCGCTCTTATTAACGCCGGCTGTACGGGCTTTAACAACCAATTTGTCCTTGGTTTCATAAACATCTACAGCTAGCTGGCCCGGTACGGCCTCGTCTTCGTCCCACTCATCAGCCGACGGTGCGGCCGAGTTGTCATCGCTGGCAGGTGCCGGCGTAGTGCCAGCGTCATCATCGTCGCCCAAAAAAGCGGCGGTCAATTCGTCTTCCATCAGTAAATCTTCGTCTCGATTTCGTCGAGCCATAGTTGTTACCCTCCACAAGTAGTAATCTTTTGACCTTATGCCAAACTTTTTGTCTTACTAGTCAGTATAGCTTTGTCGCTAACGGTGCGCAATGTATTGGGGTGGTTATTTACAACACATTAATAACAACAGGCCAAAAACCCTTGTGTTTAAGGCTAATAATAATTGTAGTATGAAAAAATGCGCCTGTTTGAGAAGACTTTTCGGATTCTGGCACCCCACAGCTGTCTAGAGTGCGGCAAAGAGGGTGATTTATTATGCCGTTGGTGTCGCAATGATGTCTGTCCGCCCTTGCCGTCGCTGTGTTATCGATGTCAGCGGCTTAGCCCGGACAGTCGTGTCTGCGCGCGCTGCCGCCCGCCAACACCGCTTCGTTACGTCTGGTTACGGACCGAGTATGATGCCACCGCCAAATTATTAGTGCAGGAATTAAAATTTGGCCGCAATATGGCCGCCGCCGAAACCATAGCCGATCTAACCAGCCAAGCCCTACCATACCTACCGGCTGACACTATTATTGTTCACGTGCCAACCAGTGCCCAGCATGTTCGGCAACGTGGCTATGAC
>CAYUOI010000068.1:0-4099 GCA_964446365.1 uncultured Candidatus Saccharibacteria bacterium
CATTTATTTCCGACTAGACCCTAAACCCTAAACCTTATAACCTATATTACATATGGCAACTCTTAAAGAACTGCGCGAAGAACGTTTGCGCAAACTGGCAGACTTAAAAAAGTTGGGTGTTAATCCATACCCGGCTACATCTGCGCGTACGCATACTGCCAAACAAGTTACCGCCGGCTTCGCCAAGTTGGAAGGCGACCAGGTTACCGTTGCCGGCCGCATTATCAGCACACGTAACATCGGTAAACTGATTTTTATGGTCGTGAAAGACGCCAGCGGAACGCTGCAGCTGTTTATCAAGGACGGCAATATAAAAGAAGCCGACTACGCACATAGCGAACTAAATTTTAGCGAGCTGAATTTGCTTAGCAATGGTGATTTTATTGAGGCCAGCGGGCCGGTAGTTAAAACTCAGACCGGTGAAATTTCGGTGGACGTTGAGCAGCTGCGCATTCTTACCAAAAGCTTGCGGCCGATGCCAACCAGCTGGGACGGCTTTAGCAACAAGGAAGAACGCTTCCGCCGACGCTACGTGGATACAAATGTTAACCAGGATGTTTACGAGCGATTTATCCGCCGCAGTAAATTCTGGACGGCTACCCGTGAATTTTTAAACAAGCGCGATTTCTTTGAGATTAACGTACCCATTTTGGAACATACCACCGGCGGCGCCGATGCCAAACCATTTAAAACCCATATGGACGCTATTGATCAGGATTTTTACCTTAGGATTTCGCATGAACTGCCTCTGAAGCGTCTAGTCGGCGGTGGTTACGAAAAGGTTTATGACATTGGCGCCCGTTTTCGAAATGAAAATTATTCTGACGAGCATTTACCTGAGCACGTCGCCATGGAATGGTATTGGGCGTACGCCGATTGGCGAGCCGGAATGGAACTGACTAAAGAAATGTTTCGTTTTGTCATGAAAGAGGTTTACGGCACGCTCAAATTTAAAATTAAAGATTTTGACGTTGATTTGGCGGCTGAGTGGGAGGAGATTGACTATGCTTCTATTATCAAAGAGCACTTTGGCTTAGACGTCTTTAATTGCACCCTGGATGACGTCAAACAGCAGCTGGATAAGCATAAAATTGAAGTCGCTAAGACAGAAAACAAGTCCCGCGGCATTGATAAGCTCTGGAAATCAATCCGATCAACCATTGGCGGTCCGGCCTTTTTGGTCAATACGCCGTTATTTATTTCACCGCTATCAAAAGTTAGTACGACTAATCCGAATATGGTTGATCGTTTTCAGCCAATTATCGCCGGCGCCGAGCTTGGCAACGGTTGGAGTGAATTAAATGACCCGATTGACCAGCTAAATCGTTTTAAAGAGCAGCAGGATATGCGCGAAGCCGGTGACGAAGAAGCCCAAATGCTTGATATTGACTACGTTGAAATGCTCGAATACGGCATGCCGCCAGCCTGCGGCTATGGCCATTCAGAGCGGGTATTCTGGGTATTCGAAGGTGTTACCGCCCGCGAAGGTGTGCCGTTTCCGCAGCTGCGCGCCGAGACTGACAGTGTAACTCGCGGTATTTACCCAGATATTAAACTCTAGTTTGATCACCCAGAAAGGAAATGCCTATGAAAGCTGTATGGCAGGGAAGCGTTATTGCAGAAGCTCCTCAAGACGAACTTATTTTTATTGAGGGCAATTGGTATTTTCCACCTGAAAGCGTAAATAAGAGCCTTTTGGAAGACAGTGATACACCGTATAACTGTCCCTGGAAAGGCGACTGCAGCTACTTCAATATCTGTAAAGATGAAAAATGTAGCGTGGACAGCGCCTGGACTTACAAACAGCCGCTTGAAAGCGCCGTCCAAAAGGTAAAGCAAGACTTTAGCAATTACGTGGCGTTCTGGCGGGATGTAAGCCTAGAGGATTAGAGGATGGAAGCAGTAATAAGTTTGCCGGCCATCGAAGCGGCACCTAAGCTGTTAGGCTGCCAATTGGTCCGCTACACGCCGCAGGGAATATTGCGACTAAAAATTGTTGAGACTGAAGCCTACAACCAGGACGACCCCGCCAGCCATAGTTTTAGAGGTCTGACAAAGCGGACGGCGCCAATGTTTGCAGCCGGCGGCCACTTATACGTCTATTTCACTTACGGCATGCACTATTGTTTGAATATCGTTGTTGGAAAAGCCGGTAGGGGCGAAGTAGTGCTGATCAGGGCCGCCGAGCCTCTGGAAGGAATTGATTTGATGTTTAAGAACCGCGGCGTAGACCGTATACAGCTGTTGACCAATGGTCCAGCTAAAGTAACCCAGGCGCTAGGCATAAAAGACACAAATTTATCCGGTAAAAAACTAGGCAAGGGCGCCTTAGAGCTACTGCCGCCAACAGAGATTATTGACCAAACAAATATTGGCGTATCAGGTCGCGTCGGTATCACCCGGGCTACCGATCAATTATGGCGTTTTTATTTAAAGACCAGTCCGTTTGTTTCTAAAAAATCCTAAACACTTGATCGGAACTGGATGTCTTCAATTGATACATGATTGCCAAGGTTATCGGCTATAAATTCGAACACTTTTAAGTTAATCTTTTTTTCAGGCTTTACGCTCCTAGGCGGCTGAACCAAAACTTCTTCCTCGCGCATTATATAAGTGACTGAAAAAGTTTCGGCTGGTAAGTTGGGTCGTCCGAATTCTGGATGCCTGATGTCAGCCACCGGTCCAAGCAAGTGCCGTCGTTTGTTAATATAGTCGAAATCATCTGCAACCTGGCCACCGACGGCACCAATTCTCTGATTTAGAATTCTAGTAGTTTCGTCATCGTTTATCTGCGCGGGAAATAGTTCTCGAAAATGCATAGAAAGCAATAATAAAACTATTTCTCATATTCAGCAAGCTGTATAATAAGATACGTGCAACAAGCAATTTTTGCGGCTGGCTGTTTCTGGGGCGTCCAGTATTATTTTGACCAGGTTCCGGGAGTAACAAAAAGTTCCGTCGGTTATACGGGCGGCCACACTAAAGATCCGTCTTATGAAGCCGTTTGCGCCCACAATACCGGGCATGCCGAGGCAGTTTTACTGGAATTTGACCCTCAAAAAGTCAGTTACGAGACATTGCTGATGCAGTTTTTCCGGATGCACGATCCAACCCAAATGAACCGGCAGGGACCCGATATTGGCGATCAGTACCGCTCAGCGATTTTTTACTTTAACGAAGACCAGAAGCAAATTGCTGAAAAGGTAAAAGATTCAACCCAAAAAGAATATAAAAAACCGGTAGTAACCGAAATAACCGAGGCTTCGGAGTTTTATCCGGCAGAGGAGTATCACCAAAAGTTTACCGCCAAAAATGGCCACGGCTTTTGCGCCGTTGAATACGCCCCGGTTCAGTAGTTTCGTGGTATATTTAAGTTAAATTATGGCAAAAAGAGGTGAGCTAGATCAGAACCTGCAGCGACTGCACATTGTCAGCGCGGCTATTTTTGCCGTTTTAGGCGTGGCCGCCTGGGTCATAATGAAACCGACCAGTTTCCCGTTTGTTTTTAGCCATGCCACAAAAGACGAGCTGGCCAGCACCACAACCACCGTTTTTGCGCCGGCCGTGCACCATATTATTGATATCGATATGCGCTGGGCGGTGACAGCCTTAATGCTAATCGGTTTTGTAACGGCAATTTTGGCGCTTAAATACTGGCGTAAAAATTATGTCCAACAAATGTCAAACCGTCAGCTGCCGCTTACCTGGATCAGCATGGCTGGAATTATGCCGGCGTTAATGTTTGAAATTATTGCCATATTCAGTGGCGGCCAAGACGTAATGTATTTGAAAATGATGGCCGGCTTGGTGCTTTTATCTGGCATATTAGGTCTTATGGCCGAGCGTGAAAACAGGGGAGTAAGGCGGCCGCAGTGGATTAATTTCTGGCTACTATTTGCCAGCGGCGCACTAGCCTGGATAGCATTGGCGGTAATGCTAGTATCAACTTCAGTTTTTGGCATGGTGCGTTTACCCTGGTTTGTTTATGCCTTAATGGTTGTGCTGACAGCGGCTTCATTATCAGCGGTAACCAATCTATGGTATGAACTTAAGGCCAAAGGCTGGGCCAAGAATATGAGCCTGGTTGAGCGCAACTATT
>CAYUOI010000069.1:0-4059 GCA_964446365.1 uncultured Candidatus Saccharibacteria bacterium
AGCCATTGTGCTGCTCAATAATCATTTTGGTGATCCATAGTCCTAGTCCGGTGCCGTGCGCCTGAACTTTAAATGCATTGCGGGCCCGGTAATAACCTTCCAGAACTTTAGACTGTTCGGATTTAGGAATGCCAATACCCCAGTCGCGTACTGATAGTATTTGTTTATCGCCTTCGCGGTGGTAGCTCAGCTCAATTGTGGTTTCGGCCCGGCTATACTTAATGGCATTGCTGACAATGTTCATAATGGCTCGTTTTAAAGCTCCAACGTCACCGACTACATACGTGTGGTCAGGCCAATCGCCAACCTTGGAAATTTTAATTTTCTTTTCCTGGGCACCCAGTTTTAGGGTGGCCCGGACTTCATTGACTACGCTAATCAGGTCCAGAACCTCGTGCTGCATTTTACCGGCCATGCCGCGCTCAAATACCGACAAATCGAGAATTTCATTGACTGTTACCAGCGAAGCTTCGGTGCTGTGGTACATGTCGTTGAGCATTTCTTTTTGGGTATTGCTTAGATTTTTTTCGTTATCCTTAATCAGAGATTCAATGGCCCACAACATACCGGCCAGCGGCGAACGCAGTTCGTGTGAGGCAATCGAGGTGAACTGATTCTTAAGGGCGGCAATTTCGCGCTCTTTGTTTTCCAGCTTGCGGTCGCGCATCAATCCGGCAAAGGGAATGGCCGCTAGACACAATGGAATCAAGGCATAGAGAGCAATCTGCGAAAAGTAGGTGGCTGCTGGGCTTGTTACATTAACAAAAGCAATGGCCTGACCATTAATTGGACTTAGTATTGGAGCCCGGGCGGCAATTCTTAGGTTATTTCCACGCCGCATCGGCCCTTCAATAAATGAGTTGCTGCTTTGAGCATTGGTTATGAAGGTTTTTGAAGGCTGCTGATATTCGGAGCCCGGCTTGTTATAGTCGCCGCTATTGGCCGCTTCAGAGTCGGCCAGGTATACGATTTTGCCGTTGTGCAAAGTTGTTAGATATACATAGCCGGAGCCCTGGTTGTCCAAACGAATTTGCGCCAAGCGGTCTTTAATACGCTTGTAGGCATCCTGTTGGGCATTGCTGGTATTTTTCTCAATCGTTTGGACATCGCCGATATCAAGCGCGCTGGCGGCTGTACGGGCTTGGGCCAGTAGCAAATCGTGAACATGAATGTTGGCTGCAATGCCGGCAAATAGGGAACCCATGACGCCAACCACGATAATAAGCATCATCACAAGACTTGTTAGGCGTTTTGGTTTGGCGAGCAGCCGCGGATCCACCACCGCCGAGGTGTTATTCATCTGTTATAACTATAACATAACCGTTATGACACGAATTGCTCGCGCAACCATTCGTCTAACGAGTCACCACCACCGCCGGCCATGCCTACGACCATATCACCGGCTTCCAAATGTTTTTTTATAATTTGCTTCAATTTGTCATCGCGTTCCATCGGTTCGGCAATTGATGGATCGCTAAGATGGCTAATTAGTTCGGCGGGCTCAATAACACGCTGGTTGGGGTCTTCGCGGGCCAAATAGCTGGGAATCCAATAAACTTTTGCTGCGCCAGTGAAGACATCCTGGTAATCATCAAGCATGTAATGCTGGCGGCGATTGGTCAGTGGCTCGTAAACGATAACCAGGCTTTGCTTCTTGGCTGCTGCCATTTCCGTGGCTACACTCATGGCGCCGCGTATTTTTTCCGGCGTGTGGGCGTAGTCGCTGTATAGACCGGGCGCAATTTCTTCCATCCGGCGCTGCAGGCCGGGGAAGCGGTTAAGGCTGGCAAGGATTTTATCCAGCGGAGCCTGGGTCAACTGGCGCACGGCTTTAGCGGCCAGCCAGCCGTCGAGCCGGTTATAGCGGCCAGCCAGCCTAATTTTTTCGATATCAGGATCGCTGGAATCCATGATGGCATGGTGGTCTGTTTGTTGTAGGCCCAAGTATTCAAAATCCTCGCGCCAAACTTCCAGCCATTGGCTTTGGTCAACAAATTCCTTAAAGGCTTGCTGGTAGTCTTCGCGCGTCGGGAAAATTTCGTGGTGGTCCCACGTCACACCGGTGATAATGCTGACAAACGGCTCAAAGGCTAGAAAGTTACGGTCAAATTCATCGGCTTCATAGATAAAGTATTCCGAGCCTTCCTGGTACTGGCCCATTTCACCAAATGAAATTTTAGCCCCGACCGAGTACGAAACCGGCAAACCCATCTCTTTAAAAAGCCAAACAATCATGGCGGTAGTTGTGGTTTTGCCATGGGTACCGGCCACGGCAACCAATTTCAGGTCTTTGTCGCTGATAATCCGGTTCAACAGCTCGTCGCGCTTACTCATTTTAATATTCTGCTCACGGACAAATTCTATTTCAGCCGAATCGGGATTTTCCATGGTAATAGCCGACGAGTATACATACCAGTCAATCGGCTGCTTATCATGTGCGGCGGCAATTTGCTCGCGGCTTTGGCCGATGTGTACGTCGGTTATACCGTGCCTTTTAAGATAATCGATGTACTGCGAGGACTGCTTATCCGATCCGGACACGTCATAGCCGGCCTGTTTGGCAATCATCGCCAAGGGTCCAATGGCGGTGCCGCCGATACCGCTAAAAAAGATATGCATAATGATAGGTTAAAGGGTAAAGCGTTAAGGGTAAAGGGCTTACTGCCGACAATATCTAGACGCTTGGCGCTAACAGCTGTACGCTAATGCTAATGAGTAAAACAAAACTACGTCAGTTCTGGGCCACGGTTCGTGGCATTAAACCGTGGTATTTTCTAGCAATAGCGTTGATTAGTGGGCTGGTAGCCTTTATAGCCTTGCGCCAAAATAATCTGAAAATGATAGATCTTCGCGCCAAAGTTGTCCAAGCCGACAAAGACAATGGCGATGTGGAAGTGGCACTGCGCAACCTACGCGAGTTTGTCTATGCCCATATGAATACCAATCTCTCCAGCGGTAATAATGCCATTAAGCCGCCAATTCAGCTGAAATACCGATATGACCGTCTCGTAGCCACCGAAAAGCAGACGGTTACGACCGCAAATGCCAAAATCTATACCGATGCCCAGGCGTTCTGCGAAAAAACTATTCCAGACGGACTTTCCGGACGCGGCCGCGTGCCTTGCATTCAGCAATACGTCAGCGACCACGGTCTTAAAGAACAGCCCATTCCAGACGGCTTATACAAATTTGATTTTGTATCACCAGCCTGGTCGCCCGATTTGGCCGGCATCAGCCTTGTAATCTGCCTGGCCAGTCTAATATTATTTGCCGCCAGCTATGGCATTGAGCGTTGGGTCAAGGCCGAATTAAATTAATCTTAACACCGCCTTTAGGGGCAAATAAAAAAGACTCCGTTATTTAGCCGGAGTCTTTTTAAGACGATGCTCAGTTACTGTTTCTTAGTAGTCGAGCTGGAAGGTGTCGTCGTAGTGTTTGTTGTAGGTGTGGTGGTGCTATTTGTGTTAGTGGTGCTGGAGTTAGAAGCAGCACTAGTGTCACACTTCTGACCGTTCGGGTTCTGCTTGACGTATTCAGTCACTGCCTTGGCAACCTGGCCATCACTCTTCAAGTTCTCCCAGAAGGTAACCTGATCGCGGTTGATGAGCATTTCGTCTGCCGGACCGTGTAGTTCACAACCGAGCTTTACCAAAGAAATATCCTGGGCAGCTGCATTGGTTGTACTCTGGTTAGGCTGAACCTGCTGATTGACTCGTAAGTAGTAAATGTTGCCAACGCGCACGTATTTGTCGTTCAAAGTGCGAATATTGCCGAAGTAAACTTGTCCATTGTTCAGGAATACGGCTTGCATCGAACCCTTATTTACATACTTGCCCTCAGGTTTGGCGCCGCCGAAGAAAAGCGATAGGACCAAAGCCACTACCAAAATAGTTGCTGAAAAGAGAAGTACGATTGACGCCCACTGAAATAGTCTAGGACTCTTCACGCGGCCGCTCTTATGTGATGAGCCTGCAGCGGCAGGACTCGAAGCCGCCGGACCTGGCTGGCCTTGCGGACTACGATTCATGAATTCCATAAAGAAACCACCTTTTTATTACC
>CAYUOI010000070.1:0-3959 GCA_964446365.1 uncultured Candidatus Saccharibacteria bacterium
CATCATGAAATAACTTGCTGAAGTGTAAAATAGTGGATAAATATTTTTACTTTTTAGCGCGGCGGACGAAGCGCTTCTTTTTGGCGGGAGCTTTGTCGATCATTGCCTTGGCTTCAGCTTCAGTCAGCTTCAGCGGATCGGTGGTTTTCGGTATGCGAACGTTCTTTTTGCCGTCGGAGACGTAAGGGCCATATTGTCCGTTCAGAACCTGGATGCCGTTGGCGAATTCCTTGATAAACTTCTCGCGCTCCTTTTGCAGTTTGGCGGCGTATAACTCACGGGCTTCCTCTTGGGTTATCTTCATGGGATCGTGGGGTTTAATGGATACAAACAGCTTACCTACCTGGATGTAAGGCCCGAAGCGGCCGATGTTAGCCTTTATAGTTTGTCCATCTTCGGCGGTACCAACCGTGCGTGGTAGCTTAAACATCTCAAGCGCCTGTTCGATGGTGACGTCCTCGAGGCTGACGCCTTCGGGCAACGGCGCAAAGTCAGGCTTGTCTTCACTCTCGGTTTCACCACGCTGTAACATCGGTCCGTAGCGGCCGTAGCGAGCCATGATCGGCTGGCCGGTAGCCGGATCGGTGCCGAGTTGACGGGTTTGGGTGCTTTCTTCGCGGCTGACGTTTTCCGAGGCTTCAACCATTGGGTGGAAATCTTTATAAAAGTCGGCAATCATGCGGCTCCAGCTATCTTGGCCGTCGGCGATCGCATCAAAGTCGCTCTCGACATGAGCTGTAAAGTCATAGTCAACAATTCGCGGGAAATTTTTGACCAAAAAGTCGGTGGTGACGTCAGCTAGCGGCGTCGGCAGCAGCTTATTCTTGTCTGCACCGACGGTGCTAGTGATGACTTCCTGCTTGATGGTATTAGCTTCGAGCGTCAACTGTATAGCTTCGCGAGCCAGGCCCTCTACATCAGCTTTCTCGACGTACTCGCGGGTTTGAATCGTGCTGATAGTCGGCGCATAGGTACTCGGACGGCCAATTCCCAGTTCTTCCAGCTTCTTTACCAGGCTGGCTTCAGAATAACGGGCCGGCGGCCGCGAATAACTCTGCAGTGCCTGCAACGACTTAGCATCTAGCTGTTCGCCCTCTGCTAAGGCGGGTAAAATAACGTCGTCCTTGCCACCACCGTAAACTTTCAAAAAGCCTTCAAAGCGCAAGACTTCACCCTTGGCGACAAAGGTTTCCGGCCGACTGCTGATAGTAATGACAACTTCGGTGCGATCGAGTTCGGCGGCAGCCATTTGGCTGGCCAGTGCCCGACGCCAGATCAATTCATATAATTTTTTCTGCTGCACGTCGCCACCAGCCGATACTTTATTGAAATCGGTCGGTCGGATGGCTTCGTGAGCTTCTTGAGCGCTTTCATTCTTGGTCTTATATTGACGGACCTGATGATACTTTTTGCCGAATTCTTTGGTGATATAATCTTCGGCTGCCTTGATTGCGAAGCCTGATAAGGTGGTACTGTCGGTACGCATATAGGTGATATGACCACTTTCGTATAAGCGCTGGGCCAGTGTCATGGTCTGTCGGACACTAAAGCCGAGCCGGCGGGCAGCTTCCTGCTGCAGGCTACTGGTCGTGAAGGGTGCCCCTGGGCTGCGACTACCGGGCTTTTGCTCGATAGCTGTTACCTTAAACCTAGCCGCCTTACAGGCTTCGAGGAAAGCCGTAGCGTCTTCGACAGAAACCAAGCGGCTGGATAGCTCGGCCGGAACATCGTCACTCTTGGCTTTAAAGATACCGGTGAGCTTGAAGTTTACCTCTGGCTGATACTCTTTTATCTCGCGTTCGCGCTCTACGATCAGACGTACGGCGACAGATTGAACGCGCCCGGCACTCAGACCGGGTCGCACTTTCTTCCAGAGCACAGGGCTCAGTTCATAACCAACCAGACGATCCAGGATGCGTCGGGCTTGCTGGGCATCGACCAGATGACGGTCGACCGTGCGCGGCTGTTTAATGGCATTCTCGATAGCATTCTTGGTAATTTCATGAAAAACAATCCGCTTGGTCTTGGCCGGATCGAGCTTTAAAGCCTCACATAAATGCCAGGCAATCGCTTCGCCTTCGCGGTCTTCATCACTTGCCAGCCAGACTTCGGAGTCTTTGGCGGTCGCTTTTAGGTCTTTTACTACCTTGGTTTTGTCACTGCTAATAACGTAGGTCGGTGCAAAGCCATGTTCAATATCAATGTTGAGACCTTTCTTTGGCAAGTCCCTGATATGACCAAAACTGCTGCGCACGACAAAGTCCTTACCGAGGTATTTCTCGATAGTTTTGGCTTTTGCCGGCGACTCCACAATGACTAAATTTTTCGGCATATTATCTAAGTATAGCGTAAACGCTTTGCTGACCTCGCATTAGTAACAAACGTTAAGGCTACTGGATCAAACGGTGAAATGCAAATAAAATGAGCCGCTACTAGGAGTTGCCAAGCTTATAACCGGCCCAGATACCCACAATGCTGCCAATGGTTCCGAATAGAAGGCTCCAAAGTCCAAACGGGTTGCCGTGATCAAAGACAGCGCCGATCGCGCCGCCGATGAGGCTACCAATGACGATGCCTATCCATATATATGTTTTGGTTTCCATGCATCCAGTATATATCTTTATGCTTAATATAGTCGCCAGTGACCGGCGCCCAAGGGGCGGATCTTGGCGGTTATTTCCATCATGGTCAGGGTTTGATTGAAAACTTCGGGCGCTAGCTGGCTCAACTGCATAAGTTCGCCACCGTCGCTAATGCCCTGCCTCAGCAGCTTAATAATAGCTACTTCTTCGGCGGTCGTGCCCAGCACCTCGGCGGCGGCTAGCCGATTTGGGGTAAGGCCGAGTGCCAGTATTACATCCTCGGCACAAGTAATAGGTTCGGCACTCTCTTTGATCATGCGATTGGTAACGCGACTGAGCGGGCTGGTAATGTTGCCCGGCACCACCATTAATTGCCGATGCTGCTCACGCGCATGCGCTGCTGTGTGTAAAGTGCCACTGCCCTCCGCCGCCTCAATTATTAATACGCCGTCAGCTAAGCCGGAAACCAGCCGGTTGCGATAAATAAAGTTGTATTTTGTGGCCTGTGTGCCGCTTGCATATTCGCTCAAGAGTGCCCCGCACTGCTGCACGATCTGTCCAGCTAAACGCTGGTGGCCGACCGGATATATTTTGTCGAGACTACCGGGTAAAACAGCAATCGTTTGACCGCCGGCTTCAAGACAAGCCCGGTGCGCAATCGAATCAATGCCAAAGGCCAGCCCACTGATGATGACTATCCCCTGCCCGGCTAGCTGGCTGACCAGTTGTTCGGTAACCTGTCGACCATAAACGGTTGGTTTGCGGCTGCCGACTACCGCCAAACACGGCCGCTGCAACAACGGCAGTAATTCACCGATGTAATGTAGCTCTTTTGGTGGCTGTGGAATGGTGCGCAAACGCTCAGGTATTTCGCTACGGGTTAGCTGAATAATCTTCACCTCTCTAGCGTAGCTATAACAGATTAAATTCTCATTAAATTTTGAAGCGAATTAAGCGTAAGCAATATGTTACAATCTCGTTTTGTTAAATAAACAAGAAAATATTATAGTATTGACTTTAAAGCACTAACTTGATAAAATGGCAATCTGTAAGTCCAATATATGGAACTTACGCACCTTATACCCCCCATTTCTAACAATTTGTTAGAGTGTTTAGAACGTATAGAGCCTAAGTTGTTACCCTCCACTTACGCTTCGCCCTCCCCTGGGAAAGCGTTCTAAACATACTAACCCCTTTAAGACACTCCAATAGAGTGAGTCCCCAAGATTTTGCATTCGCAAAGGCACAGCATCGTATGGATCAATAGTGCATGATGCTTCACTGGGTGGGCTTGAAGGGTGGCGAGGATAACCAGCAATGGTTGTCCTCAAAAAGAGCTTCCAGCGGTGCCCACCCCCTCTGGAGGCTCTTTTTTAT
>CAYUOI010000071.1:0-3903 GCA_964446365.1 uncultured Candidatus Saccharibacteria bacterium
TCGCAATCTGATTGCATACTGCTCGAAAGCTGGCTAGTAGGCGGGGCGATTGACCAATAATCTGGCAGTAATATTATAACATAATTAAATCTCTTATGCTTGCAATAATTCTGCTTGTCTTTCACACTTGATACTCTCAAAATGAGTAGTTACAGATGAACAATGCACGTGTCGGTTTGTTTGAAGATGAACCCGCTATTAGAAGACTCCTGACTGTTCGCCTGGAGCGCAGCGGTCATAGCATTATAGCCGCCGCCGGCGAACCTACTGAAGCTCAAGCTATCATCGACAATCTGGAGACGATGGACGTCGCCGTGGTTGATGGTAATTTAACGCCGGAGAGTAGGAATGGCGCTGATGGCGCGTTTTTAACGGGTATGCTGCGCTACAAATTCGGTGAGTCAGTTAAAATTGTCGGATTTTCCGCTCGCGATGAAGTAGCCGGAGCCGACACCCAAATTGTTAAACCTGAATTAGATCTGTTGCTAGAGTATATAGCCGGCCTTCCCGATAGCCTCTAGCGTTAGGCTTGGCGCGCGACGGCATCGAGAGCTTCATTGACTTGAGCGTCAGCCAGCTTATTTAATGCTCTCGGTACGTGCGTAAACGATACTTTTTTAAATGAGCCTACCAGCTGCTTTATAGCATCGTGAATTGGCCACAAGTCTTTATTCTTAACTTTATAAATTCCCTTCATCTGCTTGATAACAAGTTCGCTGTCCATGTAGACGTCGACGGCTTCGGCGTGCAGCTTATGGGCCTCTTGCAGACCGAACTTCAAAGCTTTGTACTCGGCCTGATTATTGGTGGTTATACCGAGGTAAATTCCCGACTTTTTTACAACGTTGTCGGCCATATCCATAAGCACAAAGCCACTGGCCGACGGGCCTGGATTGCCCCGCGAGCCCCCGTCTGCATACATTTTTAGCTGGGCAATTTTTACGCCGCCCTCAGCCGCTGCCGCCAGGAAGGGTTTGCGTTCGGGGTAAGCCGCGAACGAAAAAGTCACTATTTTTACGGCGTCGTTTGGCCCGACGTCCGGCCCGTAAAAGCGCTGATAAGTTTGATACATGGCTTCTTTTGAGGGGTAAACTTCATGGGCTTCAAAATCGGCTTTGGTGACCTCGCCCAAACGCTTCTCGACTATCTGGTCAATGGTGGCATGGCCGATAATCTGCCAGCTTTGGGTCTCGTTGCTGTTAACCTTGTCTACCAGCTCGACCTCGTCGCCAACGCTAAGGTTCTTGTCGTCGCGCAGCCGCCAGGTGCTGCGCTTCTCCCCGCGCAGCACGGCTTGGGCAAGATCATGATCAAGCTTTAGGGTCTTCATTCGACTAATTGTACCTTAACACCTCTTTTTAGTAGAATACGGGAGTCATTCAGGGTGTAGCTTAGTTGGTAAAGCGCCGGGCTGGGGGTCCGGAGACCGGAGGTTCAAGTCCTCTCACCCTGACCATTTTATGATAGAGTTAAAAAGACATGGTTCCAGCAACAAAAAAATCAGATAAAAAAGGTCTAAGAATAAGTGTTGGTCTGATCGTTATTGGCTTATTACTAATCGGTGCTGCGTTCTTACCCTTTATTAACCTACCGCAATGTCCCGGCAATGCTACTACTTTGGCAGATGGATCCCGCTGCATTATAGGAGTAAACATGGGTGCCGCAACCATATGGATGCTGGGCATAGCTGTTGTGTTTGTCGGTGTCTTTTGCTTATTAGGTTTGCTTGTCGCTAAATTTTTACGGCGATACGGCCAAAAAAAGATCTTCTAATTTAAAAAGCTCGATTAATTCATCGAGCTTTTTGATTGGTGCTGAGGAAACCGTATGATCACCTGTCCTAAGCCAGGTGGGTACTCGCACGCGGCTACCACGGTGGCCACAAATATTGAGTTCCCTAAAAGATTACTATTCAGATAATCATTTAGCGATTACCCAGCATAAGTATTATATCAGGCCGCCGCAATACCCGTCTAACGGACTAGCAGATCAAAGATGTGGCTGTTGATATTCACTATCACCTGCCCCAGTCCGGTGTACAGAAATACCAGCATAAAGATGGCAATGGTCATGAAACCACCGGTTTCAATCTGGTACATGACTCGCTGCAAAGGTTCGGGCGCGACGGCGTAAAGCAGACGTGATCCGTCCAGCGGCGGGAATGGAATGAGGTTAAACACTGCTAACGCGATGTTTATATAAATAAAAACCTCGGCGACATGGACCACACCGGCGCCCATGAGCCCGCCGATACCTCTTAAAAATATGGCTGCCAGAACTGCCAATGCCAGATTAGTCAGCGGGCCGGCCAGGCCCACCAGCGCCGCCCCAAACTCGTCGTATTTAACACGGTTTGGATTAAACGGTACCGGCTTGGCAGCCAGGAACGGCACGCCAAAAATAGCGATAGTAATAACCGGTAGTATCAGCGTGGTAAATGGGTCAATATGACGCAGCGGATTCAGGCTAAGCCGGCCTTCGCGCTGGGCTGTGTCGTCGCCCAGCCAGTAGCTGGTAAAAGCGTGCATGGCTTCGTGCAGGCTCATCGCCACTAACAGCACCGGAATGATAATTATTATGTCCGAACCGCCAAGAGTCATTATCCTTAAGTATAACCGAGTACAGCCCACTACCATACCTAAACGGAAGCGCAGCCGGGCCGATCGTTTTGCGGAAATGCTACAATTTTTGAGCAGTTCAGGCAGGCGACCGTCCGCGCGAGAGCGGGTATGGGATGGGCTGCGCGAGGGCCCGTTGACATTAACAGGGATAAAAGGTAGACTAATCCCCTATGCAACGCAGCGATTTAACTGGAAAAGGCAAACAGTTCGGACATAACGTACCCTTTTCCCAGAAAAAGACCAACAAAGTCTGGAAGCCTAACCTTCAGATGAAGACTGTTGTGGTTGACGGTAAAAAAGTCCGTATGAAACTCAGTACCCAAGACATCCGTACTCTCAAAAAGAAGAATCTGCTTCAGACTACTTACGACGCTAAGCAGCCAACGACCAAATCTTAGAGCAATCCAAAACTGTAACTATTGTTTTTCTAAAACAATCAGTTCGGTAGTTTCGGCCAGATCGGCCGGTTTTAACTTGAGACGCGGCACGGTTTCTTTGGGCTCCATGGCCAAACCTTTGATGGCTTCCTCCAGCGAAACCTGGGCCACCGGGTACTTAATTCCACTGATATCATAATGAGTCGGTATAACTAGCTTAGGCTCAATTTCTTTAATGAGGTTCAGGGCACCGACGGCATCCATGGTGTAACCGCTGTTACCTACCGGGATTATCAGCACGTCAATAGTGCCCAGCGCTTCCAGCTGAGCGTCGTTTAACTCCGGAAAGATATGGCCGACTATGCCTACGCGGATGTCGTCGGCGTCAATTCGATACATGGTAGCTGTCATCTTGCCTTCTTCATCTATATGCGACCTAGCGGCGATGCCCTTAACTGATACCTCGCTGACTTCATACTCTCCCGGCTGATCAATAACCAAATGTGCCTCTGCTCCCACCGGACCATGCGCGCCGGTATACAAGGCGACATCGCCGGCTTTGGCAACTGCTTTCTGTCCCAGATCGGCCAGATTATCATCAATCACGACCTTAGCTTTCTTGGTTGTCAGGCGTATGCAATTAGCCCCATAAAATTGAAATTCCACTGTTTACTCCTCGTCTTTTTCGCTCTTAGTTTTTTTAGCGGCTGCTGGCTTTGGTGTCAATAAATTATGTCTATCAACCAGGATTTGCTTCTTGGTAGCCATGAGGGTGCCCAAGAAGCGGTCATTGACCTGCTCGCGGTATTTGTATTCTTCCAGCGGCATTACCATGTAGCGCAACTCTTTACCCTCTTTTTGCTCCAGCTCGTGCATGAACTTGTTTAGCTTGGCCAGATCGGAAG
>CAYUOI010000072.1:0-3896 GCA_964446365.1 uncultured Candidatus Saccharibacteria bacterium
CACGAAGGCCTGACATATCAAAGAAGGCCTGGATTACCAGTCAATGATATTGTCCATTGTCGGGCAGGCGCTGGCGCGAGCCGAAGATCCTTTGCCCTTCCACGCCGTGCCGGCTATGTCTAACTAGGGATTGCTAGGCAGCCTATATGCTGCCACTTAAGCTCAGTTGATCGGTTATTTCCATTAGACCGCGGTCCATATCGTCGTTATAGCCCTTGAAGTAACCCGAATGGGCATGCAGACTGCCGTCGATAATAATCTTATCCCGCGCATCCAGCCAGTAGCCGCCCTCGAAAGCGCCATCAGTTGTGACTTGAGTTTGAAGATCGGCATCCAAAATATTAAATTTAATTTCAGCCAGTCCGGAAGCGTGCTTTTTAACCTTTAAGATTCTTGATGGTTTCTGCAGGGCTTGCGTACGAGGGTCTTTCGATTTCAGTGCCAGCATCAATACATAGAGTTCGTCAATTATCAGGTCTGCTGCTTGCAGCCGTTCTTGTTCACCATTGACGTACTCCTGAAGATTGCAGAATCCGCCTGCCTCAAAGTAACCCATAACTAAACCTTTATACCAACAGTCATGTTCGTTTGCAAAGCCGTTTTCACTACTAGTTAGCCTGCGCGTTTGGATTGGTAGTTGTCGGAATGGAAAGCGAAGGCTGGCCCTTATCGGCCGGTTTTTTGACCTGGACATAAATGTTTGGGTACTGGGCTTCGTCGGCCGCAAGCTTGGCGCTGCCGTCGTCGTCATAGAAAACATCCGAAGCCTGCCCATCTATGGTCAAGGAGCTAAGGTTAAAGAAGTTACGGCCGGCTGGCACTTCCACTTCCATTTTGTCTTTAATAGTCTGCAGCGAGTCGCCATTGTAGCGTAAGTTCATTTTGGTAGGATCGTAAAATTCAGAGTTCAGCTGGCCGTCATGCGCCCAGACAAATCCAATGATTTCGCCATTGGTGTTACGCATTAATAGCGGGTTGACAATAAAGTTCTTAACGCCGCTGTAGGTGGTAAACTCCAGCACGCCGTTAGTCAGCATTTCAACGGGCACATTTTCGTTGTGAGCAATTTCGAGCATGTCGGTAAAAGACATAAACCTATCAGGGAAATACGATGTTTCTACGGACGCGGCCAACTCAAACCGGTAGTCATTGCGCAGTTTAGCCGTTAGCAACTTTAAGTAATCGGTTATACCTGGAATTAATTCCTCCAGCCGTCCCACTAAAATGCGCTGCTTTTCAGCTAGCGGCGAATCCCAATCGGGGTCGCCTTCCTGAATCAGTCCACGCTGCGTAAACGTCCACTCCACTATCGTCGCGCGGTCTTCCGCTAAAGCAGATGCGCCGTACTCATTAGCAAACTCGCGCACAGCCGAAGGATGGGTGAATTTTAGGGGCAACGGTGTCGGCTTATCTTCATATCCTTTGTAAAACTGGGTGTTCAGTTTAGTGATTTCGCTGTCACTGTAATATTGATCAGTACCGCACAATAGTTGGGCGTCAATAGCGTGGCTAAGCTCGTGCACCACTGCGGCACTGGTGTCGCCGTACAAACCGCCGGTTTTGCCGAACTGTTCAACATCAACCCGGATACTATTGTCAGACGGGTCATACAAGCCAAGGACTTCACTTAACAGGCCGCTGCCTTTGTATTCCGGTTTCTTTGTAATGCCGCGCACGTAAGTAAGCTCTTTAAGTTTGAGAGCCTTGATAAGATCCGGCGGGTACAAGCTAACGCCGCGAATAACGCTAACAATGGCGGCGTCGCGGGCGGCCAGCTCGTTTCCAGGATCTTCGTGAATGCTGCCAAAGTTGTATGCGGCGTCTTCGGTTGGAGTGGTCGGTATCATTAATTTTATGCCGTACTCGTTGTCTAGATCGGCAATGTATTTAGCGGCATCTTCATCTGATAAAGTTTCGCCATAACGCTTACCCGATAGTTGTGATTTATCAAGATTAATAACTTCATCAACACGGAACGGTGCTATGGTTGGATTATCTGCGGCGCAGCTGTCTACTGCTGGAGCCGTCGGTATCTCTGGAACTGTAATAGTAAATTCAGGCGGTCTGGGCTGCGCTGAACCGGCGTCAGTGCAGCCACTGGCGAGGGTAAGTGCCGCAAGCGGCACGGCAATACGGGCTAAATTAGCCCGTTGTTTGATCAGAAACTCAGACATTAAAATATATTATAACACTCTAGGAGCGTATTTGCAAGCGTTTATATCTGTTTAGTTCAAATAGCCGGCACGATCAATGGCCGCCGATTGAAACATAGTAAAAGTATCGTAGGCATTTGGCTCTACCGGGTACATCCTGTAACTATTGTCGCCAAGCTTATTAATTAAATAGAATTCACCCGTTTCATCATCCATGGCGCAGCCAAAGACGGCTTTTTGTTCCAGGCGTCCGGTCTCAACTTCAACCACGCGTACTGCTGCCAGTCGCAATTTGCTGCGGGATGACATGTAGGGAATTAGTTCGTACTGAGCATTCGGTAATGCTTCAAACCCCAGGGTTGCCAGCTCGCTATCAACCGTTTCAATTAAATCCTTGGTAGCGTCAAAGCCAGGATCAAGCGGCTCTTTCATATAGCCACGGTCCAATCTCACAATTTTTTCAGACATAAGAAGCTATTGAACCACAATTACTGTGGTTTGTCCTGTGCTTTCTCGGCTTCTTCGAGCCGGGCAATTAATTCATCATATGGAAACTGCTGGTGCAATATGTGTCCCCATCCCAGCGTTGCCAGATCTTTTAAGATCATCGGCGATGGACGGAACGGGTCCGGATCTTCGTGGTTATAACCGTGCCGGACAAGTTCGACTGCTAATTGCTCGTTAGCCACTATGTCTTCAGGTGTGATGTCGTGCAGGTCCCTGTTGTCCAGAAACAGCCTTAAGCCGGCGCCGGCATGGTAAGCTTCCAGCTCCATTCTAAGTTCATGCATATCAGCGTTCTTTTGCGATTTAAACACGCGCAGCGGTTTTTCGCGTTTTTGGATAACGTGGATTAATTCGTGGGTTATTTGCTCTTCGCGCAGCTCGACATCGTCAATTATGGCCAGGGCTACCATTGGCCGCATTAACAGCTTGCCCAGGCGTCCGACTGGCGGTTTTGTCAGTTCTTCATTTTTTGTCATACGCTCCATATCAAATACAGCAGCACTACTGAAAGTGACAGCGCAGGTACCCGGGCGCATTGAAAGAGTCTGTACGTTACCCGTGCCGGCATTCTGAAAGTTTGTAACCACTTCGTCTGCCAGCTGGTTGCCGCTTTTGTTTGCCGGCTGCCATGTGGTGATTTCCTGGGCGGTACGTTTACGCTGTCTAGGCGATTGCTTAATAAGGTCGTCGCTAACGGACAGCTCTTCGCCGTGCCACAGTGCCACAACAGGTAATGCTTCGCTTTCTGGATCAATGTCGGACAGATACACAACGCCGTCGCACACGTTTGGCACTACCACGTCATTAAGTACATCTGCCAGCAACAATTTGCCGCCGTAAAACGCCGTGCCCATGCCGGTGCGGCGCAGAACCGACTCGGCCTGGCCTAAAGAGGCGTCAATATAGGCGTGGCGCTCACGCGTATCTGAAGGAGTGTGATACATCGGCATATTCTAACATATTTGTGGGTTAGTGTCTAGGGGTGGGACTGTGCGTTACGCTTAATTTTGATTAGCGCTTACGCTGTGGCAAAATTTAATCTATGCGCATGATGCTTCATTCTAAAATGTTAGAGACTTTTACAGACCGCTACCCGCTGGTCGGGCCGATTTTCTGGATAGTCAGCATGCAGTTTTTTATCGTCCAGTATATTGTTGCCAAATCCAACCCCAACCCCTATAGCCTTTCATTCAATACCATCAGCGATCTGGGGAATAAAGCTTGCGATTACTATGG
>CAYUOI010000073.1:0-2543 GCA_964446365.1 uncultured Candidatus Saccharibacteria bacterium
CCTGAACGTAGCGTGTATACCAATTTCACCACTGCGGCACGAACAGGGGTATATTTTAGCGTAACCACACGGAATTAGGAAGCCCACAACTTAAGCACAAGCACCTACTTATCGGTCTTGGCTTGTTTGATCATCCAGTTTTCGACATTGGCATAACGATCAATGTCAGCGTTCATGGTCGTCGGGTTAAAGTTAAAAAGTTGATCTCGCGTGATGTACAAAAAGCGCGGCTGATACAATGCCAGCGCCGGGTTGTCATTGCGCCATGCTTCCAGGAAAGGCTTGTACTTAACGGCTCTAACGGCCGGGTCTGAGCGCGTACGGCCGGCTTCCAGGCTTTTATCGGCCGTGCCATTGCGGTATTCCGAAAAGTTTAGTCGGGCCGCCCTAGGGTCGGCCTGCGAACTGTGCCAGTAGGCAAAGACATCTGGATCAACGCCAATGGCTACGCCATAAAGTAAGGCATCATAATTATGGAACTGCAAAACCGACTGGATATCGCTGCTGGGCTGCAAAAAGACTTCGGCATCGGCGCCGACATCGTGCCATTGCTTCTGTAGCAGCTGCGTAACGGCAGTGTATTCGCTGGTATTCTGAGAATAGAGATGGAAAGTAAGTTTCTGACCGTTCTTCTGACGGATGCCGCCGGCATCTCGGCTCCAACCAGCTTCGTCTAAAATACGATTGGCCTCGGCCACATTTTGAGTAGCCTGTCGTAAATTCTTGTCGTAGCCTATTTGATTCGCTAGCAGAGGTTCACGGACGCCGATTGCCGGATATCCAAGCTCGTTAATAATGTCTGACGTATTGGCCGCCAACACCAACGCCTGGCGGACCTTGGCGTCTTGTAGGACCACTTGCGAGTTCTTAAAGAACACAAAAACAGCGCTGGTAAGCGGAATGTTGTAATCATGGACCGATTTATCAGTTTTTAGTGAATCCGGTAAGACGTTTAAACCGGCAGCGCCGTTTAGCTCCCTGCGGCTAAAACTGTTAGCCAGCTGTTTTTCGTCATGGAAAGCCCTGATAATAAAACCGTTCAAATTGGGAGTACCCCGGAAATATTGCTTATAGGCCACCAGGCCCACGCGTTCTTCGCGCGATTCCGGCGTACTGCCAACTACTTCAATTTGCTGCCACATAAAAGGTCCCGAGCCAATCGGGTGAGTACTGTTGAACGGAACAGATCGTAGCTGAGCGGGCGGCCTGCCGTCAAGCAAATGTTTTGGCACAATACCATTGGTAAGACTGTATATGAATGAACTAAGTGGGTTTGGCAATTCAAATACAACCGTGTATGGATCGGGCGCCGATACTTTTACGCCCTGATAATTACGCAGCAGCGGTGACTGGGCGTCGGGATTTTGGATAGCCTGATAAGTGAACAGAACATCGGCACTAGTAAGCGGCATTCCGTCCTGCCAGGTAACATTGTGTTTAAGCTTCACTGTGTAGGTGGTTTCATGCTCATCCAGGGTATATTTTTCGGCAATATCGCCGGTCAGCTGGTTTTGGCTATTGGACTTAAAAAGGCTGCTAAAAACCAGCCGGGCGACTGCGGCGTCAACGGTGCCAGTGGCATAAAGCGGGTTGGCGTTGGTAAAGGTACCTAAAATACCTTCCGTATAAGTGCCGCCGGGCGTCGGTGTAAGTTTTTGATAGTAGGCACTCAAGCCGCGTAGTTGCATGGCCGTGCCACCCATTAAAACTAGTAAAAGCAGCACCCAGGCTATAAGAAAGCGGCGAACCTCCCAGAGATTTGTTAATCTTCGAAAAAAATGGCGTTCCAGATGCTTTTCGGCCTGCTGGCCGATATCTTCAACCGACCGGCGACTGCGCCTGTAGCGTCGCCGCCACCTTAATTTTGTCATTCTGTCTATCATTGTTTGCTAGGAGAGAATTCCAAGTATCAGCGACAACCCGAATATCACCACAAGAATAATGGTAAGTTGATGCAAAGTTTTGTCGGAACCGCGGCGTACAGTGTTAACTTCGCCGCCGCCACCCAGACCGGCTCCTAAAGAAGCCCCTCGGGTTTGAATCAAAATAAGAATAGTCAGCAGTCCAGTGGTGACGATTGTGACGTAATTTAGCCAGCTCATGTGCTCTCCAATATAGTTGTCACTAAATAGTTTACTAAGCCAATGCATATGCCGGCAAGCATTGCCGCCCCGAAATTATCTACATAAAGGCTGGGATAAAGCTTACTAACCAGTAAAACCATCAGTCCGTTGATGACAATCATGAATAATCCCAGGCTGAATAATATTGCCGGCAGCGACAAAATTATGACAAGCGGTTTAATAATGCTGTTGATTATAGCCAGTATTAGTGCGGCTATGATTATCACAATCAGGCGGCTGTCGTACGCCACGCGGCCATCAAGCAAGCCGGCGGCTATCCACAGCCCCAAACCAGATACAAACCAGCGAATTAAAAAGCGGCTACTGGGTCGATTCATACTGCTTATACTTTACCATTCGCTCGGGTATCGTTCGAATCTGTTTTGCTGAGAATTTTTATTCCGTTTTTGGTAATTACGA
>CAYUOI010000073.1:2643-3881 GCA_964446365.1 uncultured Candidatus Saccharibacteria bacterium
GTATCGTTCGAATCTGTTTTGCTGAGAATTTTTATTCCGTTTTTGGTAATTACGACATTATCTTCAAGCCGCATGCCAATGCCCTCTTCAGGCAAATAGATTCCGGGTTCTACGGCTAGCACCATATTGGGCGCTAAAGGGGCTTTATAATCGGCGGCATCGTGGGCGTCTAAACCTAGATGATGGCTAATAGCGTGCGGTATTACTCTTAGCCGTTTACGTATAGTTTTATGTTTAGTTACACGCAGGTCCTGGGTGAGCTCTAAAGATTTTTTATCTACCAAGTCTTCGTAATCCAAAATTTGAAGACCGGGCTTTAGCAGCGAGAAGGCATAATCTTGCAATTCCTTTACGGCATCGTAAATCTGCTTTTTACGGGGACTCATCGGTACCGCACTGATAATCCGGCTTATATCCGCGTCGTAACCGCTGACCTGAGCACCAACATCAAGTAGTACCAGGCTTTTATCAAGAAACACTAGGCTACTGCGCATGTAATGAATCTGGGTCGTATGCGCGCCGCTGGCAACAATACTGTCAAAAGCAGTTCCATCAGCCCCGCGCCTTAGAAATTCATATTCCAACAAAGCTTGGGCTTCGTTTTCGCTTTTTAAGTCACCCAATTGAGCGCGAACGACATTAATTGATTCGAGGGTAATATTAATGGCTTGCGTAATGGCCTGTAACTCTGCTGGCTGTTTTATCATCCTTAAATTTGCTAAAGCCGGCCTAATATCCTCGAAAGCAATATCTGGGTTTATGGTTTTTATTTTACGGATCAAGTTTTGCCTGGCAGGATTCGGCGACATTCGATAATAACGCCGCAGCATACGGGTGTTGTAAGGCGAGGGCGTGTAAATGGTGGCAACATTACCAAGCAAACTTTTAAGCATATTTAGGCCAGCCTTGCCAGCCATGACTTGCTTAATTCCGCTAACCTTCTCTAATTGTTTAACATCGGCCTGCCCTTCCCATAACTGGTGGTGAGGATCAATTACAGGTGATAATAAAATATCGTCCTGCGCTGTCATTATCAGCAAACAGTCGGGTTCGCGAATACCAGTCAAGTAATAGAAATTACTGTCTTGAACAAACTCATAAGATTCATCGTGGCTTTTTTGCAGTTTGGCGTGCGCCGGCACAATTATAATTTTGGTTTTGGAAAGTTTTAGTTGCTGCCTTAACTTCTGGCGATTGCCAATAAAAAAAGCGGCCTCAAACAGAGAATCCATATGCTT
>CAYUOI010000074.1:0-3782 GCA_964446365.1 uncultured Candidatus Saccharibacteria bacterium
GCCGTTGAAGACCTGGAAGCAATTGTTGAAGAAGCCGACGCCGTAATGGTGGCCCGCGGTGATCTGGCCGTTGAGACTTCACCTGAGTCCGTGCCATTAGTGCAGCGGCAGATTATTGCCCTGGGATTGCGCTACGCCAAGCCTACCATTGTGGCCACCCAAATGCTGGCCAGCATGGTGGAAAGCGATGAGCCAACGCGTGCAGAAGTGTCTGATATCGCGACGGCCGTAATTTTAGGCACCGATTGCCTGATGCTCAGCGACGAAACCGCCAGCGGCAAACATCCCATTGAAGCCGTTGAAGTCATGAAGCGTGTAATTGGCTATACCCAGACTAGCCAATTAACTGATGTTGAATTTTTAGATGCAGATGACGTTACTTCATCGCGGGCAATGTCAGCCGCCGTCATTGGCCTGGCTGAAAGCGTGCGCGCGGCCGCTATAGTGGCCGAAACTAAGTCCGGCGCCACAGCCTTGCAGATAGCCAGCCACCGGCCCGGTATCTCGGTAATTGCCGTGACTAACGATGACCGCACCGCCCAGCAGCTGGCTATTGTTTACGGTATAAAAAGTTATGTGCGTCCGGCCGACAAGCAGGCCGCTACAAAACTAACCAACTGGCTGCACCAGCAAAAAGTCCTGAAAAAAGGCGACATTATCGTTACCGCGTCTGGTAAATACCCTGGCGTTGTTGGCACCACTGACACTATTAAGGTTAGAGTGCTTTAAATGTTTACCAAGAAAACCGTCAGAGACATTAGTCTTAAGGGCAAGCAAGTATTACTAAGGGCCGATTACAATGTGCCGGTCGATCATCTGGGCCAAATAACAGATAACTACCGCATAACCCAATCGTTACCAACTATCGAATATCTTCAAAAACAAGGCTGCAAAATAGTTATTACTTCGCATTTAGGCCGCCCGGACGGTAAGATCGATAAAAGTTTCAGCTTGGCCCCAGTTGCTAAGGAGCTTGGCAAACTTCTGAAACAAAAAGTCGGCTTTGTGCCGGACTGTGTAGGCCCAGAAGTGAATCAGCGCACTGCTTCCCTAATAGCTAAGGAGATTCTGGTCCTTGAGAATGTACGCTTTCATCCAGAAGAGGAAGCCAACGACCGCAAATTCGCCAAACAGCTGGTGGCTGACAGCCATGCCGACGTATTTGTGCAAGACGCTTTTGGCGTTGTCCACCACGGCGCCGTATCGGTCTCGGCGATTCCTAAATATCTGCCTGGTGTGGCCGGTCTGCTAGTAGAAAAAGAAGTCGACACTGTCACTAACGTTATGCAAACTCCCAAGCGGCCGCTGCTGTGCGTAATCGGTGGTGCCAAAATTGCCGACAAGATAGACATTATTAACCGTTTTATAGATATTGCCGACTTTGTAGCAGTCGGAGGCGCCATGGCCAATACTTTTTTGCTGGCTGAGGGCGTCAAAATTGGTAAAAGCCTAGCCGACAAAGCCGATGTGCCGCTTGCCAAGGAGCTGCTTGAGAAAGCCAGGGCTAAGGCTAAAAAACAACCATTTGTGTTTTATCTGCCGCAAGACGGCGTGGTCGCAACCAGCTTGGACCGTAGTGCTAAAACGCGTATTGCCGAATGGCAGTCGCCGACCATCGCCGATATAGAGAATTATCCCAAGCGCCCGCCGCACGAAAGTAGCGTGGTGGCAGCCAATGAGATGATATTGGATATTGGCCCATCCAGCGCCGCTTTTATTGCCGGTGCTATTCAGCTAAGTAATACCGTGATCTGGAATGGCACCGTGGGCGTCGCTGAAACTGTGCCGCTACAAGGTGACGTTGGTCCATTCGCACATGGAACAGAAGCAATTATGGAAGCCATGTTTGGCGAACATGGCCACCGGCCATTCAGTCTGGTCGGCGGCGGCGATACTGCTGCCTATATCGATGAACGCCATATGACAGATCGATTTAGTTTCGTGTCTACCGGTGGCGGCGCCAGCCTGGAATTAATGGCCGGCAAAAAACTGCCGGGTATAGAAGCTCTGCTAGATAAAAAGTAATGTACAATTAACCATAACTACTATGCGAAAGATTTTAATTGTCGGTAACTGGAAAATGCACCTGAGCGTCGGCCAGGCCAGCTTACTGGTGCACCGGCTTGATCAGAACATTAAGGGCCATCGTGATATCGAAGTGGTGCTGGCGCCCAGTATGTTGGCCTTGCAACCAATTAGTCTTCAAATTGACCGCCGCAAGTTCCGGCTGGCCGCCCAGAATGCCTATCATAAAGACGAGGGCGCTTTTACGGGCGAAGTGTCATTTGCGATGCTTCAAGATCTGGTGCACTACGCCATAGTCGGCCATTCCGAACGGCGCCACATTTTTGGGGAATCGCTGCCACTGATTCGCGACAAAGTCACGGCGGCATTTCGCAATGATATTGTGCCAATTTTATGTATCGGTGAAACCCGGACAGAGAAAAATCTGGGCGAAACTAACCAGGTCATTCATGACCAGTTAACCAGCGCTATCAGCAACCTGACGGCGGCCGAGGTTGAAGATCTGGTAGTTGCCTACGAACCGGTCTGGGCTATCAGCAGCGGCAATGATTTCGCCCAACATGAAATTGCCAAACCCGATGACGTCGCAAAGGTAGCCAAGCTTATCCGCCATCACGTTACTGAACTTTATGGCAGCCGGGCGGCCGAAAGAGTCCGCGTACTTTACGGCGGTAGCAGTGACGCAGAGAATGCCGCTGCCTATCTGAGCGTTGACGGCGTTGACGGCTTGCTGCCGGGCGGCGCCAGCCTGCATTATCATAATTTCAGCAATATTGTTAAAAGTGCCGAAAAAGTCCTGGACCAGCGAAAGGATAGCGATGCCAGCTGACGAAGACAGTAAGGTATTTGACATCGCCAAGCCTGGCGATAGCAGCCCATCGTCTACTTCCAAGCCGGTAATCGTCGGCCACAAAAATATGATCGAAGACCCTATGGTTAAAGCCTCGGCTAGCGCTACATTAGATGGTGCGCCAGAAGAGGGCGACGAGACTAAGGCCGACAAAGAACCTGGCGAAGGTTTCGGTCCCCATAAAGCCGAAGCAATAATCCCGCCCACCGAGGCAGTAGGGGCAAAACCGGATGAAGCCGCTGAAACGCCGGCTGCAGATTCTGAAAAGGCCGAACCAACACCAGCCCCGGCGCCTGAGAGTGATAAGCCGGCTGGCGCCAGCGACAGCTTGCCGGAAACTGACGAATCCAAACCGGCTGAAAAGAACGATAAAGTCGACGAAGAGGAGAAGGCCAAAGAGGAGGCCATTCAAAAATTAATCGAGAACAAGCAATACGTTGTACATGTTGGTGAATCCCATCACCGCAAACTAAGCAAAACAACTATTATAATAATCGCCGCGGTCGTGCTGTTGTTGGCTGCATTTACAGCCTTCTTGCTAAAATAGTCAGGTGCTAGAGAGCTTACTGACGGGACTTAATCCTGAACAACGCCGCGCGGTTGAGACAACTGATGGGCCGCTGCTGATTTTAGCCGGAGCGGGAAGCGGTAAGACAAAGACGCTTACCCACCGGATTGCTTATTTAATTGCCGATAAAAAAGCCACTCCGTTTAATATTCTGTCGGTGACTTTTACAAATAAGGCTGCTAAAGAAATGCGCGAGCGCGTCGCCAAACTGCTGGGCGAAAACGCCGACAATCGCAGCTTTATGCCGTTTATGGGCACTTTTCACAGCATATGCGTGCGGATATTGCGCCAGGACGGCGAACACATCGGCATACCGCGCAACTTCGTGATATTTGATGA
>CAYUOI010000075.1:0-3736 GCA_964446365.1 uncultured Candidatus Saccharibacteria bacterium
GCAATTGCGGTTGATACGATGATTAACCAGCAGCGTCAGAATACCGGCGTTATAAATGTTTACGTGGCCGTTGGGCAAAAGCTCAGTAAAGTCGCCCGTATTGTCGAACGGCTGAAGCGCGAAGGCGTTATGGACCAGACCATTGTGGTGGCCACTAGTGCCGCTGACCCGGCCAGCCTGCAATACCTGGCACCGTATGCCGGCGCCACCATGGGCGAATACTTCCGCGACAACAAGCAGCACGCCCTGATTATTTACGACGATTTAAGTAAGCACGCCGTAGCCTACCGACAAATGGCCCTGCTGCTGCGCCGACCGCCCGGCCGTGAAGCTTACCCGGGCGATGTGTTCTATTTGCACTCGCGCCTGCTTGAACGCGCTGCCAAACTTAACGACGAGCTCGGCGCCGGTTCGCTGACTGCCCTGCCAATAATCGAAACCCAGGCTGGTGATATTAGTGCTTACATACCTACTAACGTCATTTCTATTACCGACGGTCAGATTTTCATGGAAACCAACTTGTTCTACCAGGGTATCCGGCCCGCTATCTCGGTTGGCCTCTCGGTATCTCGTGTCGGTGGTGCTGCCCAGACAAAAGCCACAAAGAGTGTGGCTGGTTCTCTGCGACTTAACCTTGCCCAGTTCCGCGAACTTGCCGCCTTTAGTCAATTCTCGACTGATCTTGACGAAGAAACCAAACACCGGATTGAGCGCGGACAACGTTTGACGGAATTGCTCAAGCAGCCACAATATTCGCCATTAAGCGTCTGGCAACAGGTGGCAACTTTGCTGGCGGCTAACGAAGGCGCCTTTGACGCCGTGCCGCTGGATCAGGTCAAGAAAGCAGCTGAACTTATGTTAGCTCAACTTCACAAAGAGCACCGCGCGGCTATGGATAAACTCAACGAGGGCGACAAGCCGGATGAAAAGACCGAGAAAACCATTCTTGACGTTGCCAATCAAATTACCAGGACCTACAAATCTACCAAGCCGGCTAATGAGGGTGCGGAGAAGGAATAGCTATGCCAGGGCCAGAATTTCCTGAATTATTAGAGCGATATGTGAGAGCAGCTCGTATCAGTACTGATGACGTTAACCCGGAAACATTAGAGATAAAATTTCCGAATGGTTTATCCGGGGGCGTTGCACGCGATATGGAAAACGTACTAGCGGTTAACGGTAACGATCTTAAATTTAGCCTTGAACAGGCATTTCAAGTAGGGCTTGTTGTGGGTGCGGCTATGCAGCGTGACGGTAATGTTCCCAGTCGCTTCGTTCCAGTAATTGATGCAATAGGCGGACCAAAGACGTAATCATGGCTAATACGATTGCGATTAAACGACGAATTAAGTCTGTTACCAGTACCAAGCAGATTACTAAGGCTATGGAGCTCGTGGCCGCTAGTAAGATGCGCCGCGCGCAGGAACACGCCGTGCGCAGCCGTGACTTCAGTAACCTGGCCGGTGAAATTTTAGCCCGCTTGCGTGAGTTAACTGACGTTAATAATCACCCGCTTTTCAAAACACGCACAATTCGTACCCGCCTACATCTGCTGGTTACCAGCGACCGCGGTTTGGCTGGCGCTTATAACAGCAACCTGCTGCGCCAATTTACTAAAGAACTCAGAGATGACCGAGATAATAATGTGGCTAGCCAGGTCATTGTAGTCGGCAAACAAGGATCCAAGCTCGCTACCCGGCTTAAAAATGTTACGGTTGTGGCGGCCTATCACGACTTCCCCGAACAGCCGAATGCTAATGATTTGCAGCCAATTCTAAATACTATAGTTGAGCTTTATACCAATAGAACCGTTGACGCGGTTGATCTTGTTTATACCGATTATCGTTCCAGTATTAGCCAGGAAGTAGTAAGTCAGCGTTTACTGCCAGCTGCCTTTGAGGCAGTAGAGATGCCCAAGAACCTTGATCTTGCCGTCTTTGAGCCTTCGCCAGAAGCTGTACTGGAAAACGTTACCGAGCGCTTAATTGAAGCCCAGCTGAACCAGGCTTTCAGCGAAGCGCAGGCCAGCGAACATTCTATGCGTATGCTGGCCATGAAAAACGCCACCGACAACGCGACTGATTTGATTGACGACCTGACATTGGCATTCAACACTGCCCGCCAGGCCGCCATTACTCAAGAACTAGCCGAAATTACCGGCGGCGCGGAGGCGATCAAGTAATGAGCATAGATAATGAAATAATGCCTCCCCAAATCTCGCATGATAATTTGCAGAGAGCTATTGCTGATAGTTTAAGTCCTGTTTATACCCACATTGATTTAACTATTCCCGCCCAAAGAATTATCTCTGAAAGGGTGCGAAAGTTAGTGGAAATAACAGAATCTTCCCAGGTGCAAGAATCTGCGCAACGGAATCAGGTTGAGGTCATTAAATGAGCGAATCCGTCGGTGGTATCAATCCTTTTCAAGCTGCAATGTTATATTTTGAGCTGGAAGCACTAGAAGTGAAGCTTAATGATGGCAGGGTAATGCACACTGAAAAAGGAATGTTGCAAACCTTGCTCCGTGCTGAGACAGAACTACCAGCATTTTCAGCTGTTTCTGAACAGACCAGATTTTTTGCTGCGGACGCTGTAGCGTGTGCCCATTTTCATTTGCTGGATCCGGGCCTGGCAGTAGAATTTATCAGGCACAATCAGCCGGACACAACTGTAGACTTGATCGGCGCCCTAGTTGAGGGATCTGAAGTCATCGAAGATTTACGGTTACAAGACGGTGGCGTGCGCGCTGCGGAAGACGGCTTTGACGGCGAAAATATTATTTACAGAGAAATTCAATAACGGAATAGGAGTGAACTATGGCTACAGCAACTAAAGAAAGACTAGAACACGGTAAGGTTAGCCAGGTAGTAGGTGTGGTGGTCGATGTCGACTTCCCCGCCGATAAGTTGCCAGCCATTTATAATGCCCTGACAATTCAACTTAATGGCAGTGATTTAGTACTAGAAGTCGCGCAGCACTTAAGCGAATCAAGCGTGCGCGCCGTAGCCCTATCCTCAACTGACGGCTTAAAGCGCGGTGCTGTTGCGGCCGACACTGGTTCACCAATTAGCGTGCCGGTCGGTAAAGATACCTTAGGCCGTATGTTCAATGTTATTGGCAAACCAATTGACGGCCAGAAAGATGATTTTAAAACACGCGCTCCGATTCACCGCCTGCCACCGACTTTGAGCGAGCAATCCGGCGGTGTTGATATTCTGGAAACCGGCATTAAAGTAATCGATCTGATTGCGCCAATTACCCGCGGTGGTAAGGTCGGACTGTTCGGCGGTGCCGGCGTCGGCAAAACTGTTTTGATTCAGGAATTTATCGATAACATTGCCAAGCAACACGGCGGTACCAGCGTGTTTGCCGGCGTTGGCGAGCGAACCCGCGAAGGCAATGACCTTTACCATGAAATGCAGGAATCAGGCGTTATTAAAAACACATCTTTAGTATTCGGGCAGATGAATGAGCCACCGGGCGCCCGTCTGCGTGTGGGCCTTAGCGGTCTAACTATTGCCGAGGGCTTCCGCGACGAAGGCAAAGACGTACTGCTATTCATTGATAACATCTTTCGATTTACCCAGGCCGGTAGTGAAGTCTCTGCCCTTCTTGGCCGCTTGCCTTCTGCGGTAGGTTACCAGCCAAACCTGGCCGAAGAAATGGGTGACCTGCAAGAACGCATCACCAGTACCAAAAAAGGTTCAATTACATCTGTCCAAGCCGTTTATGTG
>CAYUOI010000076.1:0-3705 GCA_964446365.1 uncultured Candidatus Saccharibacteria bacterium
AAATTGTCCACACATTAACTGATTAGGAATTTGTCTGTGTATAACTTTGATCTGAGCCGTGTGCTTTTTCGCACAAACCATAAGAAGCTAAAACGCCTGTGGAAAACCCACTGGTCTTGCTGTATAGTTTTATCCACAAAGAAGGGCAACGGGAGTATCAACACGGATGCAGGATGACAGCATTTGGCAAGCAGTGCTTGGCGAAATTGAGCTAACAGTTTCGCGGGCTAGCTTTGTGACATGGTTTAAAAATACGCGGCTGCTTAAATATAAAGACGGCGTCCTATTAATAGGCGTGCCCAATGTCTTTATAAAGAACCAGCTCGAAAATAAGTTCAATCCGTTAATAACTGATGTACTGGCCAAACACGGTGTCACGCCCGACAAAATTGAATATAAAATCCACGCTTCAACGGCTCCTCGCAAACAAAGCGAAGAAAGCATTATCTTAGGCCAAAATACGGCACCGGCATCGACTTCTCCTAGCCGGCCAACCAGCGCCCTGACACATAGTTACCGCCAGGGACTAAACGAACGCTACACCTTCGAAACCTTCATCGTCGGCGGCGGCAGCGAACTAGCCTACGCCGCCTGCCAGGCCATTGCCCAAAATCCTGGCACCAAGTACAACCCGTTGTTTGTTTATGGTGGCGTCGGTATTGGCAAAACGCATTTGATCCAAGCGGTTGGTAACGCTCTACTTCAACGCAAACCGGAAGCCCACGTCGTTTACGTATCAACCGAACAATTTGTTCAAGAATTCATCGATGCCGTCCGTTATAAGAAAAATACCGACTTTGCTGGTTTTTACCGCAACGCCGATGTCTTAATTATTGACGACGTTCAATTTATTGCCGGCAAAGATAAGACCCAGGAGGAGTTTTTCCATACTTTTAACGCCCTCCACCAAGCCAATAAACAGATTATTATCAGCAGCGACAAGCCGCCCAAGGATATCCCTACTCTTGAGGAGCGCCTGCGCAGCCGTTTTGCTTGGGGTATGACTATTGATATGCAAGCGCCAGATTTTGAAACCCGCTGTGCCATTCTGCAGGCTAAAGCACATGCCCACGAGGTTGAGCTGCCGCAACCCGTCGTGGAATACCTGGCAACTAACATTCAGAATAATATCCGCGAGCTAGAAGGCGCTCTCAACCAACTCTTAGCTTTCTGCGAAATGCGCGGCTTGGAACCTGATCTGACAATAGTGACCGGGTTAATGGGCAGCGCTAAGACCCGGCCTAAGCATTTGAGCGCCAAACAGATTATCGAGCGCACAGCCAGGCACTTTCAGATTGGTATGGATGAAATCCTGGGACCCAAGCGCGACAAGGACATTGTGGTGCCGCGGCAGGTGGCTATGTATATGCTGCGTAGTGAGCTGCACCTGAGCTTTCCTAAAATTGCCCGTGAATTAGGCCGCAAAGACCACACTACCGCCATACATTCAGTCGAAAAAATCGAAAAGGAAGCCGCCTTTGACAGCGACATCCGTTCGGCCATTGCCGAAATCAAGGAGCGCCTCTATGCGTAAAAGTCTTGCACAAAACTTGTATAAGCTGTGGGCAACCCGGCAGTTAAACACAGTAGTGTTTTTTACATACCACGGCCTGTTTATAAAGCGGCGAGTTATGCAAGTTGGGCGCACAGTTTGTGCACCGTCTTTTACACAGCTACGGTTCGCGTTTTCTTGGTTAGCTTATGGTTTATCCCCGCTTTCCACACGCCTTATAACTGAAACTACTAACTTAAATAACTTATAGGATTAATATAAATGAAATTACAAGTTACTCAAGAAAATCTAAATAAAGCCCTTAGCACGGTTAGCCGGGTAGCTAATAGTCGAAATACTCTACCAATACTGGCTAATGTTCTGATTAAAACCGTTAAAAACCGCTTGGGTGTAGCCGCTACCAACTTAGATATCGCTATTACCCATCAGATTGGATCTAAAGTCAGTAAAGAAGGTGCCATCACTGTGCCAGCCCGACTAATGCAGGAATTTATTAATACTCTACCCCCGGGCGTAATTAATCTTTCGGTTGAAGAAAACAAACTCCACATCAGTACCGAAAAATACGAATCAACCATTAACGGTGTAGCCGCCGAAGAATTTCCGGTAATGCCGGCGATTAGCGAGGGTCAAAACTGGTCGATGCCAGCCAGCGAACTTAAAAAAGCCCTGCAACAAGTTCTGTTTGCAGCCAGCAACGACGAGGCTCGCCCGGTCCTGACCGGTGTTTTGGTGCACAGCAGTGACGGCAAACGCTACATGGTAGCCACCGACAGTTATCGTCTGGCCGAAAAAAGCCTAAGCAAAGCCACCGGCGATACCCCTCTGTTACTGCCAGCCTCCGCCCTACAGGATTTACTAAGAATTTTAGGCGAAACCGACGAACCGGTAGAGGTGCTTTACGATGAACAACAGGTCCGTTTCCAGGTTGGCGATGTCGAATTGGTGACGCGCCTGATTGACGGTAATTACCCGGATTATAAAAAGCTGATCCCAGCTTCATTTAACACTACCGCCACCATGAAGCGGGCCGATCTGGTAAACATCACAAAAGTCTCCAGTCTGTTTGCCCGCGAAAGTGCCGGCAGCGTGACTATTCATGTTAACGAAGAAGACAAAACGGTCAGTATTCGGGCTATTGCTTCACAGTTGGGTGAAAATACCGCCTCTGCTGATGCTGATGTTAAGGGCGGCGGCGATATTACGCTTAACTCGCGCTACCTGCTCGAGGCTCTGCACGCCGTAACAGCCGACGAAGTCAGCCTGTGTTTTAATGGCAAGCTTGAGCCCTGCGTACTCAAAGCCAACAGTGACCCGACCTACTTACACCTGATCATGCCGCTTAAGAGTTAACGTACAATAGCAGTCATGGTTACCGACTTAAGACTGCAAAAGTTTCGCTCCTATAAAAATGATAGTTTTGAGTTTGATCCCGGCGTTAATATAATTGTCGGACCGAACGCCAGCGGCAAGACCAATTTATTAGAAGCCATTCTGGTTAGCTGCGTTGGTAGCTCATTCCGCGGCAAAGATAGCGAACTAATAGCCTTTAAGGCGCCTTGGGCCCGCCTGGACGCTCATACCGAAAACCAGACCCGTATAGTCAAAATAGTTCTGGAAGCCGACCAGCGCACCAGCAAGCAGTTTGAGATAGATGGCCATAAACTCAGCCGGCTGCAAATAACGCGTACTTTGCCGGTAGTGCTGTTTGACCCGACCCATTTGCAGTTGCTGCACGGCGCCCCAGAACACCGGCGTAATTTTCTGGATGATCTTCTGGAGCAAACCATAAGTGGCTACGGCAGCTTACGCAGACAGTACCGGCGGGCGCTATCGCAGCGCAACCATTTATTAAAACGTGGACCAGCTGCCGCCCACCAGCAATTATTTGCCTGGAATATTAGATTAAGTGAGCTCGGCGGGCAATTGGTTGCTCGCCGAGTTAGCCTGGTTGAGCAATTTAATAAAAGCATTGCCGGCCGCTATAGCCAGCTGGCCAACAAACGGCAACGCGTTAAGTTAGGTTACTCCAGCAGCTGCGACCCCACCCACTACAGCAGCCAGCTGCTCAAAAAATTAGAACAAAACATTGAACAGGACATGATCCGCGGCTTTACCGCCCACGGTCCGCACCGCGACGATCTAGCAGTGACCCTCAACAACAAACCGGCCGAAGCCAGCGCCTCGCGCGG
>CAYUOI010000077.1:0-3690 GCA_964446365.1 uncultured Candidatus Saccharibacteria bacterium
TAAACTGTTAGCATTAGCGGACGCAACAAATGGCAAAAACACTCTCGCTTAAGCAGTTAGAGCTCAAAGCGACCGACATTCGAGAAGATATCATTCGTATGCTGGAAGAGGCTGGCAGCGGTCACAGCGCCGGACCGTTAGGGCTGGCTGACGTTTTCACGGCTCTATATTTTGACGTTATGAAGCATGATCCACAGAATCCTGACTGGGACGACCGCGACATATTACTACTATCCAATGGGCATTGTGTGCCTGTACGTTATGCGGCCATGGCCAACGCCGGCTATTTCCCGAGAAAAGAACTATTAACTCTGCGTAAATTAGGCTCACGTTTGCAGGGTCACCCGGAGCGCACTAAATTACCAGGCTTGGAAAATACCAGTGGACCGCTTGGCAGCGGACTTAGCCAGGCTTGTGGAATGGCCCTGGGGATGCGTATGGATGCCCAGACACATCGCTGGGTTTATGTGGTTATGGGTGATGGCGAGCAGGATGAAGGTAATGTCTGGGAGGCAGCCATGCTGGCTGCCAACTACCGGCTAAATAATATTATTGCTATTACAGACCGCAATAATATTCAGATCGACGGTTTGACTGAATCCGTAATGCCGCTGGAGGATTTACGCGATAAATGGGAAAGTTTTGGCTGGCATGTTATCGAAATCGACGGCAATGACATTGAGGCGGTAATTGACGCATGTGCCATGGGGCGGGCAATAGTTGAAAAGCCGGTTATGATAATTGCGCACACCATACCCGGCAAAGGCGTAGACTTTATGGAATACGATTTCCACTGGCATGGCATGCCACCGGATCACGAGCAGGCCAAAAAAGCTTTGCACGAACTACGCACATTACAGGGACGAATCCGGAGCGAACACGAATAATGGCGGTTTATATTGTGGCCGATGTTCTGGCCAAGGATCTGGATGAGGAGCCGATTCGAAAAGGCTTTGGGCGCGGCCTGAAAGCCGCCGGCGAACTTGATAAAAATGTAGTTGCTGCGTGTGCCGATTTGACTGACTCCACCCAGATGAACTTATTTAAGGAAGCCTTTCCGGATCGCTTTGTCGAAATAGGGGTTGCTGAGCAAAACCTGGTTACTGTCGGTTCCGGATTGGCAGCCGTTGGCAAAATACCTTTTGTCAGCAGTTATGCTGCTTTCAGTCCTGGGCGCAACTGGGAGCAAATCCGCACAACGATTTGTCTAAATAACCGTCCGGTTAAGATTATAGGTTCACACGCCGGCGTTTCGGTAGGACCGGACGGCGCTACGCATCAGATGCTGGAAGATATAGCATTAATGCGAGTTTTGCCTAACATGGTAGTTATTGCGCCTTGCGACAGTCTAGAAGCCGAGAAGGCTACTTTAGCCATGGCTAAAGATAAACGGCCGAATTATATGCGTCTGGCCCGCGAAGCCACCCCTATTATTACGACTGCCAAAACACCGTTTGAAATAGGCAAGGCCTACGTCTATGAGCCAGGTAACGATATAACTATTATAGCCACAGGCACGATGACCTATCAGGCGTTGGTGGCAGCTCAGAAGCTATACAAAGACGGCATCGACGCTGAAGTTGTCCACGTACCAACCATAAAACCACTCGATAGTGAAACAATATTAAAAAGCGTGCGGCGGACCGGTGCGGTTGTTACGGTTGAAGAAGGCCAAATTATTGGCGGTTTGGGGGGCGCTATCGCTGAGCTTATTGTCGAATCATACCCATCTCCCTTAAAACGACTTGGTATGCAGGACCGTTTTGGTGAATCCGGCCAACCCGAAGAGTTACTTGAGCATTTCGGGCTAACTGCCAGGAACATTGTATTTGCTGCGCATGAAGTAGTAGGGAGAAAAAAATGACCGTAGATATTAAGAAAATTAGAGATAACTGTGCCAAAGCCAGGGCGTCAATGCAGAGAGCCCGCGACGGCCACTACGCACTTGGCGCCTTTAATTTAGATAACCAGGAAACACTGAAAGCTGTTGCCCGGGCCGCCGCCAAGAAAAACGCGCCGGTACTAGTAGAGGTTAGTAAAGGAGAAGTCGATGCACTAGGTCTGGCCAATGTGCGTGATATGGTAGACAACTACAAGGCAGAATACGGCATTGAAATGTATATAAACTTAGACCATTCGCCTTCAGTAAGTGATGCCATAGATGCCATAGCCGCCGGCTTTGAATTCATACATATCGATGTCAGCCAAGCCAACCATGAAGCTACCCTGGATGAAATCATGGCGTCAACAATTCAAGTAGTTCAAGCCGCCAAACTTACCGGTGCTCTGGTTGAAAGCGAGCCCCACTACTTTGGCGGTGGATCTAATGTGTTCACCACTAAAATCGATTACAAGGAAATTAAAAAGACCTTTAGCACGCCAGCCAGTGCCAAAGATTTCGTCGAAAAGACTGGAATTGATACTTACGCGGCAGCAATAGGCAACCTGCATGGCCACTATCCAGTACCAAAGATACTTGACCTCGAGCTTCTGCAAAAAATTCGCAACGCTTTAGACTGCAACATCAGCCTGCACGGCGGCAGCGGCACGCCGGGCCATTATTTTATCGATGCCGTTAAGATAGGCGTCAGCAAGATAAACATCAATACTGATATGAGAATCGCGTATCGAAATACTTTGGAAAAAGTGTTAAATGACGATCCCGGTGAGTACGCGGTCGTAAAATTAATGGATAAAGTCATTAACGCCGTCCAGTCAGTGGTTGAGGCTAAGATTGATTCATTTAATGCTAGCGGTAAGGCTGTGCTAGACTAAGCGTAATATGAGCGGTGGGACACAAAAATTTGATGTTTTAGCTGTCGGCGATGTGGTTACTGATTGCTTTATCCGTTTGTTGGACGATCAGGCCAAGGAGACTAAAGATGAGGATGGCAAATGGTTAACTATTCCTTTTGGCGTCAAAATCCCATTTGATTATGCCCAAGTTTTAGAAGCGGTTGGGAACGCCAGCAATGCGGCCGTATGTTTCTCGCGCTTAGGACTTAATAGCGGCTTCGTCACAAATGTCGGTGGCGATCAGTATGGCCGCGATATTATTGCCAGCCTACACAAAGACGGCGTTGATACCCGTTTTGTGCGCATTAACCCTGATCAAATGAGTAATTATCATTATGTACTCTGGTATCAGGAAGAGCGGACCATACTTATAAAACATGAGGACTACGAATATCATTGGCCTCATTTCCGTCCGTCCGAAATGCCGGAATGGATTTACTTTAGCTCTATCAGCAAACACGCCCTGGAAATGCATGACGATATTGCCGACTGGTTGGCGCAGCATCCAAGCGTAAAAATGGCATTTCAACCAGGCACTTTTCAGATTGATATGGGCGCCAAACGTCTTGCGAAACTATATAAGCACACGGAAGTTTTAATAGTTAATCGCGAAGAGGCGACTGAGATATCTGGAGGAGACCACGGTAATTTGCATCTATTACTGGATAAGCTTCATGATTTGGGTCCAAAGATTGTTGTTATTACCGACGGGCCGGATGGAGCCTATGCTAGCGACGGTGAAACGCGCCTAAAAATGCCGGCTTATCCAGACCCAAAGCCGCCGTTTGAACGCACTGGTGCCGGCGATGCCTTTTCGGCTACGTTTGTGGCCGCTTTAATGAAAGGCAGCAACATAGAAGGCGCCTTGCAATGGGGTCCAATCAATTCTATGAG
>CAYUOI010000078.1:0-3684 GCA_964446365.1 uncultured Candidatus Saccharibacteria bacterium
ATAGCAAATATGGAGTCGTTAGCCGCCTCTGGTTGATAGCCGTAGGCCTGAACGCTCTTAGCCAATCCCAACCCGAACATTCCGCCCGAACCAACCGAAATTAACGCTTCACAGGCTTGATAACCAGTTGTTAGACAGTCTTTTTCTGGATGTAAAAAGGTAAATAAACGGTCGCGGCGATACGACGGCCCGACGGCCAACACCAGCGCCGTGGCCATGACTACCACTGCCCCGATCTGAAGTACCCGTTTTAAAGGCAAGCCGGCGACGTAACACATTGCCGCCATTATGGCCATCAGTACGCCGGTAGAGCCAAGATCGCGCTGCAGAATGGCTACTACAAAACCAATGACCGCCAGCGCTATTAATAATGGACGGAAGGTTTGTTGCCAGTCATCCAGCCTACCCGCTTTAAGCCGGCCTACCAAGAAACCGGCTAGCCAGATAATAAAAGTAAATTTAATAAGTTCGACCGCCTGGAACGAAAGGCCGCCAATGTGTATCCAGCGATAAGCTCCGTTAATCTGTTCGCCAAAAACTCTTACGGCAAGAGCGGCTAGCCCAGACGCAATCAACAAGGGCTTTTCCAGTTTGGGCCAAATGTCGAGCGGCAGGAATGCGCACAGCGCAAACGTGCCAATACCAAGCAGCACCGCTACTAACTGACGGTTAATATAGTAGTTGTCGCCAACACTATGTTGGGCGGCTAAGCCTGGACCGATGGTGTAAACCACAATTAAGCCAAGCGCTAACAGGATTGTGCATAACAGTAACAACCAATAATCCGGACGGTGGCGGCGCTGGCTAACCCGGTTCAAATAACCCGGCCGGCGAGCAATGTTCATAAATATCGTCCCAGAATAAATATCATCAACCCGACGACCGCCATAACCTGCCCCAGGGTCCAGAATCGCATTGTAACCTTGGTTTCCGGCCAGCCACTGGCCTCGAAGTGATGATGAATAGGCGTCGACTTAAACAGTTTTTTACCGTTATACATACGTTTATGGGCCAACTGGATAATTACCGATCCTGCTTCGGCGACAAACACGAAACCAATAATGGGTAGAAGTACAACCGTGTCGGTCAACATCGCCACCACGCCCAAGGCGGTGCCCAATGCAAACGAGCCGACGTCGCCCATGAAAAAACGGGCCGGATAAATATTAAACCAGGTATAGCTTAGCAAGGCGCCGACTATGGTCATACAGAAGGCGCTGATGCCGTAGCGCTGCTCCAAAAATGCTATAACAGCATAAGCGCCGAAAGCAATCGCCGTTAAGCCGCCGGCCAAACCATCCAGGCCATCGGTCATATTCACGGCGTTAGCCGTCGCCACCACCACCAGCACAAACAGCGGAATAATCAGCCAGCCGATATGCAGATGGCCCCAAAGCGGAATCTGTACCTGGGCAACATCAAGCTTGAAATAAAAGAAACAGCCGCCAATTAAAGCAATCAGAGTTGTCAGCAGCAATTTAAGCTTAGATGGCAGGCCGGCAATTCCCTGCCCGGTGCCCTGGATATTAATTACATCATCTAGCAGGCCGACTGCGCCGGCGCCGACAAAGGCTGCTAAAGGCAGCCAGGTTTCGCCGCGGCTAAGGTTGGCTAGCAGTGTTACTAGCGTCACCGCCACCACAAAAATTAAACCGGCCATGGTTGGGATTAGGCGTTTGTGTTTTTCGGCGTGCAGGCTGGTAAATACCACCGCCTTTTCGCCGCTAATAGCCTGGTCACGTGGTTTCTTCCACCACTTACGATGGTAAGCCACGGTGGTATAAATCGGTGTTATCAGCATGCTTATAAGAAAGCTCGCAAAGGCCAACAACAGGATCCGGATTACGGTATTACTTTCGACTACAATGTTAATGGTTTGCGACATAATGCTTCCTCTTATTATAGCTTAATGTGTCTTCGGTGTGACGCCGTAACTGTCAATTAACATATTCGCCAGGTTTACAAAAATTGGGGCAGCCGCTTTAGAGCCGGCATAACCACCGATTTTGGGCTCATTTACCCTAACGACAATTACGTATTGAGGCTTATCGCCGCCAATGAAGCCTATAAAAGTTCCGTTGTATTTGTTCTCGTAATAGCCGCCGGCCGGATTGGCTATTTGGGCCGTTCCGGTCTTGCCGCCAATAACATAGGCGTCACGCAGATTAGGCATACCGTAGAGTACGTGATTTTTGCTGAAGCTATAAGCCATGATATCGCGGACTTGCGAACTGGCTGCGCCGCTAATAACGTGGTCGTTGACGACATGCGGCTGCACAGTAGTTGCTTTGCCGCTGGAATCAATATATTGATCAACCAGCCGCGGCTGATAGAAACTGCCGCCGTTGATAACGCTGGATAGAGCCGCCCCCATTTGCAATGGCGTAGCTGTCATACCCTGCCCGAACGCAGTGTTGGCATATTGAATATTTAAGCCGTAGCCGTGAACCGGATCAGGAATGGTGCCACCCGATTCATAACCCTGCTCCACACCAGTCGGCTTGCCGAATTGATAATGATTAACCATGTAGTCATTCCAGGTTACCCGCGCCTTCTGATTGATTTCGCCGCCGCCCATTTGCATTAATAACCAAGTAGCGCCGGTGTTAAGCGACAACTGAATAATATCCGCCAAACTTTTTGTGCCGGCGCCGCCGTCTTCTTCAATATTAGTAATATTATGTCCGTCTACCGTAAAATGGCTCGGATCATAGTAAGTCTCACCCGGCTTTACGGCGCCGCTATCAAGCGCGGCTGCAAGTGTTAGCGGTTTCATACTGGAACCCACTTCCAATGGCGCGCTAACCGTGCCATTAGTAAATACACTGGCATCAGAAACTTTAAAGTATTCGGCCGGATTAAAGGTAGGATAATTGGCCATAGCTTTAATGGCGCCACTATTAGGATCCATTATAAGCGCTCCGCCGGAAGTAGAGATGGCATGGTCCAGTCCAGACTTTAGGATATCTTCCAGCTGTTTTTGGAGTGCAAGATCTATGCTGAGCACAACTTTGTCGCCCGACTTAGGCGCTATTTCAATATTATCGCGGTTTGCAGCCAGCGGCACTCCCTGGGCGTCAGTAATAGCTTTAAGCTGACCCGGTGTACCGCCCAACCGTTTATTGAGTGCCTGCTCTACGCCGTAGGTTCCCTTGCCCTCATCGTTCACAAAACCAAGCAACTGGGCAGCCAGACTATTTTGGGGATAAGTCCTATAGGATTGCAACTGTAGGCCTACCCCTTTTAATTTTAGAGCTGTAATTTTATCTTTCTGATCGGCCGGCACTTTCTTGGCTAAAATACTATAACGACTATCGGCTTTCATGGCTTTTTCATATTCATCAGCTTTACCGCCGGTTATTCCAGCTAAAGCTGTAGCTGTTGTCCGGGCGTCTTTTACGTATTTAGGGTCGGCGTACAAGGTATATAAAACTTCATTAAGTACAATAGGCGTTACCTGGTCGCCGTTATGGGCGGCAATGATACCGCGATCGGCCGGCACTTCATATTGTTTGAGTTGGGCGTGCAAGGCCGCCTGACGGTAGTAGTTATGCCTGATAACTTGTAAATAAAATAATCGGACAATAAACACCCCCGTTACAAATAGCAGAAGCGCGTACCAAAAGCGGACGCGCGTCAGATAGCTCGAATTGATTGGGGTTTGCGCCGGGCGCATACTCTCCT
>CAYUOI010000079.1:0-3484 GCA_964446365.1 uncultured Candidatus Saccharibacteria bacterium
CGGCCACATTGCCTTCGTGCAATACCATACCGCCAATTAACTGGACGTCAAAGTGGCGTTGACCCAAGGCCCGGCTGGCGGCCTCGCGCACGGCCGCAAAAGCGTCGGGCAATAATTGGTCAATGCTTTCCTTGCCCAGACGTTTTTTAAACTCATCAGTCTTGGCTCGAAGCTGTTTATCTGTCAGTTTTTTATAAACGTCAGCTTTAGCATTAACATCTTTAACGCGCTTTTTGAGCCGTTTGATAGTTTTAGCCTGGGGGTCACCCAGCACTTTCTTTAATGGACCTAACTTCATTTACTTTCTCCAGCCTCAAGTATCAGTATTTTTCGCAAAATTGAATAACTCCCTCGGATTGACGCTGGCCTATATTGTACTTGATTGAAGCCTGTTTGTGCCAGTTAATTAGTGGTGCTGCGAACGCAGTTTAGTTACGAGCGGCGGCGCATGCGCGACAGCATTCTTTTATGCAAGCCAAGGGTGGAATGGGTCTCTTTATATTTTTTGAGCAAATTTTTGAGCTTAGTTTCGACGATATCGACGGAAGCATACATATTCATGCTGGCTTCGCTAACGATAATTTTGTCATGAGGCAGAAAAATTACTACTTCGCAGACACAGTGCTTTTTATCCTTAGCCTTGGTGTCTTTGAGAATAATTTCAGCATGCAATGAGTCGCGAGATTTGCGCGGCGTAAACCGGTCCAACTTGCCAATTTTTTTAGTCACATAATCACGCAATTTCTTATCTACATCGGTGTGTACACCGGATATTTCCAGTTTCTGAATCATTTTAGATCTCCTGTTTACCGTGCATGAAGGGCTTTAACGCATCCGGAATTACAATATGGCCGTCTTTCGTCTGATAATTCTCCATTATTGCAATGAGAGTGCGCGGCATAGCAATGGCCGTGGCGTCGTTGGTGTGGGCTAGCGCCACTACCCCGTCTTTTCCGCGAACCCGCGTTTTTAGGCGTCGGGCCTGGTAGTCAGTCATGTAATCGGCGGTATGGGTTTCACGGTAAGTCTGCTGGCTAGGTAGCCAGGCTTCAATATCAACGCCGCGGGCATTGGGCCCGCCAATATCGGCCGTGCACTTATTCAGAACGCGGTACGGCAGACCAAGCTGCTGCATAAGATATTCCTGAATGGCAATCAAAAATAAATGTTCCTGCAATCCGCTGCCGGCCTCACTAAAAACTTCCATTTCCAATTTATCGAACTGATGCAGGCGCATTATGCCTTCCAGATCTTTACCGTAAGTGCCGGCTTCGCGCCGGAAGCTGGTGCTATAGCCAAGATAACGGATGGGCAGTTCTGCCCCGTCCAGAATTTCATCCATATACATGTTGGACAGGCTGTGTTCAGCGCTGGCATTCAACCATAATTCGTCGTCAGCTAATTTGTAGGTGGTTTCCTCGGCATTTAGGCGGGCCGTTGCTTCGTAGGCTTCGGTACGCACTAAAGCCGGTGGAATTACCGGAACAAACGGCTTGGCGCTAATTTCTAAATTATTGGCCTCAATTATTTGTTCCAGTACTTTTTCGTCGCCCAGCGTCTGCATCACAAATTGAATAAGCGCAAACTGTAATTCGACTAGGCCGCCCTTGAGGTAGACAAAGCGCGCCCCGGATATTTTAGCGGCCCGCTCTTTATCAATTAGGTTTTTGGCCGCCGCCAGTTCAACGTGGCTTTTAGGCTCAAAATCAAACTCGCGCTTGTTACCGACTTCCTTGGCGACGACGTTTTCGGCCTCGCTCTGCCCTACGGGCACGTCTTCCAATGGCATGTTAGGAACGCTTTTAAGCAGGGGTAGGTATTTGTCGTCAATAATTTGTAAATCTTGCTCCAGCTTTGCCAACTCGTCTTTAAACTGCCGGCCTTCGGCAATTTCCGCCTCGCTTGGCTTGCCCTGCTTTAGTTTTTCGGCGTGTTCATTACGCTTTTGGCGCAAACTCTCGATTTGAGTAAGTCTGGTACGCCGTTCCCCATCAAGTTCCAGCAACTGGTCAATATCTACCTTGACCTGCTTTTGCTGGGATTTTTCTTTTACCAGTTGCGGATTGTCGCGGATAAACTGAATATCAAGCATATCTATAGTATAGCTGGTTTAGGCTGGCAATTTCTGTATGTATTCCACAAGAGCACGCGGTGTGTAATTAACTTTTAGAAGATAGCCGTCTGTACGGTTGGCAAGACTGTTGCGTGTGGCGTCGTCTTCGCCGAAATTAGTCAGAATCAAAATACGGGCCTTAAAGTCCGGCGATTTTTTTGGATTCTGTAAGCCCTCCAGGATTTCGATACCCGACATGTTCGGCAGCATAAGGTCCAGCAACAAGAGATCGTAACCCCCGGTTTGGGCCATTTTAAAACCGGCCACGCCATCCTTAGCCACGTCCACTTCGTAACCGGATTTTCTTAGCATGCTGGCGTAAAGCTCGGCCAGCTGAGTCTCGTCCTCAATAAATAGGACCTTTTTGATCATGCACTAATCGTAACCGTGTTTACGGTTCGCCGCAACTAAACCAGTTTTGCTTGTTTCTTGGACTGCAGGCTCTTTAGTGTAAGTTCAGTGCGGGCGCGGGCATAGCTGCAGTAGTCGCACTCGCCGCCCATGGCAGCTGTGCCGACCGCCGGCATATCGCCTTCCAGGCAAGCTTTCATTTTAACCAATGTCGGCTCTACCCAACTGTCATCACCCTGGTACGGGATTATCTTGGTGCGGAATTCAATCTTGTTGAAGAAGCCGTCTAAATCTAAGCGGCCATTTGCATAGACAAAGTAAGCTGTCGAGTTAACTTTAAGACCGTTTTGGCGCAGCAGCCACTGATAAACTTCCATCTGGCGTTTATAGCTGATTTGCCAATCGGCATCTATGGTAATCTCGGCGGCTTTGGCGGTCGCTTTGTAATCTACCACGATGGCCTCGCCCTTTTCGTTAATCCAAATATCATCTATTGCACCGAAAACGTGCAAATTTGTCGGCTCATGAAGCGTAAAAACACCTGTAAAATTCTCCCGCCACTGAGCCAGTTCGGGATGCTTCATGGGTATGGCCTTAACCTGGAAGTCGACCATCCAGGGGTGCGGCTGGCCTTTCAGGCGGTAGACGTCAAACTCTTTCTTAAGAAGTTCATCAATGGCCTTATTAATCTGGAACGGCGGCCCGTCCGGCCGCTTTAGCTTAAGCCTTGTGTCCAGCCAGAAACAACGCGGGCACTGTTTGAAGAGTTCAATTTTTGAACGGCTGACCTTAAAGGCTGTTTTTTGTCCCGGTTTATATGGTAATTGGCGCTGCCGCCAGTATGAATTTGCCATTGTTAGCCTATTGTATCAGTTAATTTAAGAGGTAAATTTGAATAACTTATTTCTTCAAACCAATGATAAGAATTAAGGCAAAGGAGCCTTTTGCTAACAGATTGATTAATAAATAGTTGCGCTCAACCAGGCTCATATTCTTGGCCCAGCCTTTGGCCTTAAGTTC
>CAYUOI010000080.1:0-3357 GCA_964446365.1 uncultured Candidatus Saccharibacteria bacterium
CTTCACAGGCCAATCTACTTTTCATGCTGGCAATAAGGCTAAGGCCTTAAGGTCACTCGTTAAAAAGCATGGCCTGAGCTTAGAGAGCTCAGTTGCCGTCGGCGACAGTGCTTCAGACGCGAGCATGATGGAGCTAGTGGACACAGCTATCGCTTTTAACCCAGACAAGGACTTATATAAAATTGCGAGCGCTCGCGCGTGGAAGATTGTGCTGGAACGTAAAAATATGACTTATGAACTGGAGCAGGGCAATGGCAGATATGTCTTGGGTAAGACAGACTGATCAGCCAGCTTTCAGCGACCTTTTTTGGAGCCAGCCGCAAAACCGGGCTAGCGCCGGAAAATTATTAATCGTTGGCGGCAGCTTACATTCGTTCAGCGCCTTATCGCAAACTTATTCGGCTGCACTCAAGGGCGGGGTCGGCGCGGTTCGTGTGGTTGCACCCGCCTCTCTATCCAAAGCACTTTCTACAGTTTTTCCAGAGGCTCAGTTCGCGCCATCAACTGACGGCGGTAATTTTGCGAGCTCGTCGCTAGCCGAGATTATCGATAACACTGAGTGGGCTGATGGGCTACTGCTGGCCGGCGACTTTGGCAACAACTCCCAGACTGCTGTGATGCTCGAGAATTTGCTAAAAAAATATAAAGGCCCGGCTGTTTTAGCCGCTGATACAGTCGACTATCTCGATCATAAAGCGTTGCTGAGCCGACCAAAAACTACTATTGTTACAGATTTTGCCCGCCTACAAAGGTTGGCTGCGCATAGCGGTGTTGCACTCAAACAATTATCGAATCTTATGCATCTGACGACCAAGCTGGCTGATTGGCCCAGAGCCTCTGCGTTCGTAACAATATTTCAAGATTTCGTAGTCGTATCGGCAGACAAAGACGTTTCAACAACCGTCTGTCCGGCCAATCTGGTTGAATTAGCAGCTTACAGCGCCATCTGGCAAATTTGGAATCCTTCCAAACCTTTTAAATCTCTGACAACAGCGGTTTTTAGTCTTGTTTCTACTTAACAGCTGTAAAGACGTTGTAGCGAAGATATTTTCTTTGACGTCTCATAAAAACGGCCGCCGAAGCGTTAGTTAGTCGATCTTCTATACCAAATATTTTAAATATTGCGTAGGGCACGGCGGCCAGTAGGTAGAAGCCAAAAACCATCTGATGAGTTCTTTTGCTGATATCATGAGCCGTAACGCGCCGGAAGCCAGCATTTTTTATCATAGTCTCAAGAACCCCATGTTCGAACTTTTGCATACTCGGCATAGCACTTTGCTCATTAAGTAGCGTCAACCGCTTGAATATTTTGGGAGGCATTTTAGCCTCACCAGCGTGTGAATATTCGTGCATTACGAGTCTACCGCCCGGTTTCATGGCCTTATAGAATTTCTTTAGGCAGGCGGGAGTATTGCTGACGTGCATTATGGTCTCCATTGTATAGATGCCATCATAATAACTGTTCGGCAGACCGATTTTAGTGTAATCACCAAGCCTAAAATTTAGGCGACTACTTAAACCGAGCCGTTCTTTATTTTTATTGGCCTTTCTTATATTAAAATCAAGTAAATCAATCCCGTCCACGTTTAATTTAAACTTGTCGGCCAGTCTTATAGCCACAAAACCCATTCCGCAACCGGCATCAAGCACTCTTGAGCCTGCCGGTAGGCTCAGCTCCTTGCCGAGCTGATCCTCCATTTGACGCATAGCCTTCGAAAACTGCCAAAAATGGTCGCCCTTATTGTAATAACCAAAATGGTTGGTTCCTTTTAGGAGCAGCCTGTAGCCTACTCTCGAGCCAAGTGAATGGTAGTACCTAAGAGTGTCCCTGGAAGATAGTTGGTCAATTTGAGTCATAGTTTTGGTGGAGGCAATGGGAGCACTTTGGAACCCCGCTTTCAAAGAAGAAACACTTCCAAAGCTGGTGGTCTTGCGGGAGAAGTCCCTGCAAAGGAAGCCTTCTCGTAACAAGCCGACCTTAAAGCCCCGACAAGGTCAGATCCATGAATCAGTAAAACATGTTCTAGAAGTAGCAAGCAAGCCTATGCATATGCGAGACATACATAGATCTGTAGAGCAAGAGCTAGGACGACAAATCTCCTACGCGACGATCAAGAGTTGCCTTAACGAGCCACGCCGGCGAACAGTCCTGTTTGACCGAGTCGGTCGCGGTGTCTATCAGCTGCACATTGAAGTTGTTCCGCCTGACTTAGTCGCCAGACGTAGACGTCACCATGGGTACGGTCCTTCACCTGAGCTCACAAGCTAGTTGTGGGTTCGGGTGAAGGCACCGCCGGTTTCCCGGCGGCGCGCTTCTGACAGTTGATGACTTTTCTTTAAACGGGCTTCCGGGCCGAGGCGACACCGACGCTATCGTCGAATTCGGTGTCATTCCAGTTCCTTATGAGTAGCCCCCGTCGGTGGGCTGTCAGGCAGATATGCCTGCCGACCCCGCTGTACCCGTCGGTGAATACCCATCCGTTCGAGAACATTTTCTCGCCCGTGGCCAGGTAATGGATTACCCAGGCAAAGGCTGCGACGCAGGCTTCCGGTACGAATTCTGGAGCCTCAACAAGCGATAACCGGCCATTGACGCTCTCCATAAACCGGCTATGCGGTACTTCCTCCTTGCGGACTAGGTACCAGCCCGCTTCGTATGGAAATTTCAGCCAGTTGACTACACCCCACTGCCATCCTCGATCCCAGAGGAAAGCCTGCGGGGCTCGAGCGTAAACGTCCTCGACGGAAACCAATGGTGTGGCCACCAAGACGTGCGTGTCCTTAAGCTCCGTAAGAACCGAAAGCCCGAAGGGGACGTAGTTGAACTGCTTGCTGCCCAGGCGTTTTCCGAACAAACGCCTTACTTCAGTCGGACCATGGAAGTTACTACCCATGACCCTGGCGGCTTGAGCGATTGAACACGATTTCGATGTGCTTCTGTGTGTCGAGGATTCACCCACGATACATCTCCTTAATCGGCCGCCCGTCCCGGGATTGAGATGAGCACACTGCCAGCAAGACTTTGCTAGCAAGGCGCCCATCTCAAGAAAAGCTCTAACTTGTCAAAAGTTCATTCCGGAGCAAATGCTCAACAGAATAGACTTATTATCTCACATTTTGTCTAAATAGGCAATATGCAGGGAGTGCTAACAGGGGTCAGCGAGGACAAGAGACTTGAACCCCTTTAACAGGGACCGCATTAGTGCTCTTGTTGTAATCAGGTCAACGCCAAAGCCGGGACTGGAACCCACGTCCGGGATTTAACGGATAAGAAAGTCGCATAAGCACGATAAGTTATTCACATTTGGTGGGCGAGGTGGGACTTGAACCCACAATCCTTGCGGAACACGATTTTGA
>CAYUOI010000081.1:0-3355 GCA_964446365.1 uncultured Candidatus Saccharibacteria bacterium
TGAGTTGGCCAGCCGGCTGGCGCTTTGGCAGTGTGATAAAGCCTCACCAGGAAAACAGAGTTTTTACGCCCCCGGAAGTTGGCGGACAACGTACCTACAGCCATTAATCGCCTTGATTATAGAACTTCTGGTTTTGGAAGTACTGGTCTGGGTTTACGTATGGTTGCACGGCGCATTTAGTAAGAAATAGGAGGTGCCAATGGCTACTGAGCCAACGACAGCGAATCCTAAACTAACATCAGAACAAAAAGACGTCTTGTTTAACAAGGCCACCGAAGCGCCCTTTACTGGCAAGTTTCTGCACAATAAAGACAGCGGCATGTACACCTGCGCAAACTGCGGTGCTGTGCTGTTTGATAGCCACACTAAGTTTGATTCCGGTTCGGGCTGGCCCAGTTTTTACGAGGTCGCCAGCAAAGGCTCCGTCAAACTGGTAGAAGATAATGCCCACGGCATGCACAGGGTTGAAGTAACCTGCAGCAAATGCGGCGGCCACTTAGGCCATGTTTTTAACGACGCGCCGGACCAGCCGACTGGAATGCGCTTCTGCATTAATAGTTGTTCACTCGATTTTCAGGCCAAAAAATAGCGGCCTGATACAATAAGGCCAAATGAACAAAGACACCATTCCTACGAAACTATTGTGGGTTGACCTTGAAATGACTGGTTTAGACCCAGAAAAAGATGTCATCCTTGAGATCGCCGTTGAAATTACCGACATGGACTTCAAAACCTTGGAGTCTTACGAAGCCTGCCTCAAACAAAAACGCGAGGTCGTGACGGAACGCATGCAGAAAAACACTTTCTGGCAGAGTTATCCGGCCAACCGCGACAGCTTTTTAAAAAGCATCGATACTGGCAAGGCGCCGGCCGATGTTGAGCGGGAAGTAGTGGCCCTACTTGAAAAGCATTTTGGCGATGAACCGGCGGTGTTGGCCGGCAATTCTATACATAACGACCGCGGTTTTATAAAACAATGGATGCCAACGCTGGATCTTAAACTGCACTATCGCATGCTGGACGTCAGCGCCTGGAAAATTCTTATGCAAGGCAAATACGGTGTTAAGTACGAAAAAACCGACGCCCACCGCGCCTTTGATGACATTCAGGCCTCAATCGCCGAATTGCAATACTATCTAGATTGGTTCAAACAGAACAGTGCATAAGTACCGTTGACAAACGGTTCAAGCGGGATAAAGATAGTTAGCAAGATAACTTAGTTTAGTGTGAAAAGGAAAAATTATGTCAGAAACTATGCACATGGAGCGCGACGGCGTGCGCGATGGTCTTTCGCCGCGCCATCATAAACTAGTAGCAGTGGTTATGCGCGAAGCTGCTAACGATGAAAGCGTTGAAGTCGAGCTTGCAGAGCTGTATCACCCACCGGTAAAATTAACTGCCCGGTTTGTCCCAGAAGCCTCGGCGTATCGGTTGGATGAAAGTTTAGCCGAAGAAGATGCACACTTTGAATATATGCAGTCTTTGGCAGCTTACGAAGACGAGGTGATAGACTTGCGAGACGACGATATTGCTCCGACTATTGCTACTTCCGAACCATCAGATGTTTCGACACCGGTAGCTTTAAGTGAAGAAGATTTTAATGTCGGCCACTTCCACCGCGATGCTTCTGAAGTACGCGCCATGAAAGAAAGAATGGGTATAGTGCCATCAGTCGCCGACCTTGTTATGCGGACCGGATTAACTCAGGCGGATTTTGACGGCCTAAGTTCTGCTCAATCCGATGCAGCTATTAGCATTCGTGACCGCGCACTATTGTAAAATAATTTAGTGACCCACAAACAAGTTGAAGAATATATCTTAAGCATGCCCAACGCGCGGCTGGACTATCCGTTTGGCGAGGAAGTGGCCGTTTATAAAGTTAATGACAAAATGTTTGCCTTAATTACAGAGAAGAAAGCGCCGGTGCGCCTTAGCCTTAAATGCGACCCGACGCTGGCTAAGTTACTGCGTGACAAGTACGACGAAGTCCAGGCCGGCTATCATTTGAATAAAAAACACTGGAATACCATTGTTCTCAGCGGCCAGCTGCCCTGGGAGGAAATCCAGGCGCTGATCCGCCATAGTTATGATCTGGTTACCAAACAGGATTCAGAGCTGCCTCAGCTGGGCTGAACCGAAGCTATCAGTAGGCCGGCACTGTCGAAGTCACTATTCAGTATTCGCTGCAATTTTTGGTCACCGGTCTTATCGTAAGTAGCTTTGAGCAATTTTTGGTATTCGACTAATTGTTGCTGCAGGGTTTTTTCAAAAGTTTCATCGTAGCGGTTATCTAGCGCGGCCTGGGCTAGGACTTCATCAGTATGTTTATTTTTTTTAACGGCCAGCGTCTTAGGATTAATCTTTTTTTGACCCTGCTTGGCCAGCTGTCCCAACATTTCATTCTGGCTTGATGCCATACTTTCTTTAGTAGTGTAGGCCAGCGCCCGGGCACTTGATGAGGCAGCTTTTTGGGTGCCTAGATCACTAACACGTATTAACTCTTGCTGTGTCTGGGCAATTTCAAGTAGTCCAGTGGTTTTATTGCCCCCGAAAAACACTGACGAGGCTATCAAAATGATTATTAGCAGGACTCCACCGATAATAGAGAACATTAGCAGACGGTGTTTGTTATGACCGCCAATCAGCGGCCTTTTGGCCCCCGGTTGGTTAGGATTCATTATGAAATCATATTGAGTCGGGCTTGGCATGTGCGGTGGTAGGGGAGCCGGTCCAGGCGTCGGAGCATTCGGTTGCATAAGCATAATGATAAAGGGTTTGCGGGTTAGGGTCTAGGGTAAGTCGTTATGCTTTACCCCAATCCCCAAACCCTATACCCTAGTTATATGGATGCTGTTGAGGATGTGAAAAGTCGTCTCTCTATTGAGGACGTAGTTGCTGAATATGTTGAACTTAAGCGTTCGGGTCGTAACTTTAAGGGCTTGAGTCCATTTACGTCTGAAAAAACGGCCAGCTTTATGGTCAGCCCGGAAAAACAGATCTGGCACGATTTTTCTAGCGGCAAGGGCGGCAATATGTTCAGCTTTGTCATGGAAATGGAGGGGCTGGACTTTAAGGCTGCCTTGGAACTTTTAGCCCGCAAAGCCGGCGTTGACCTCAGCCAATACCAGCGGGGCGATGGCGAGCGCGGCAAGCAAAAAGAACGGCTGCACGAAGTCTTAGAGCTGGCCACCAAGTTTTATCAAGTACATTTCAGTAAAAGCCAAACTGCCCTGGAATATGTCTTCAAACAGCGTGGCTACAGCAAAGAAACGGCTTTAAATTTCAAATTGGGTTATTCGCCTAACACCGGCAGCGCGCTGGTGACTTTTCTAAAACAAAAAGGCTTCAGCCAGAC
>CAYUOI010000082.1:0-3330 GCA_964446365.1 uncultured Candidatus Saccharibacteria bacterium
GAGCACCTGCCTCTTAAGCAGGGTGTCCAGGGTTCGAGTCCCTGTGGGCCCTCCACTTATCCTTGTATTATCTTCTCTTTTATGTTATTATTCTTTTTATGATTTTTCCTGTGCCTGAAATTCAGCCCGACATTAAGATGTGGTTTGTTTTTGATAGCATCTCACCGCATAGCGGCATGCCGGCAACTGTAGAACAGAATGTGGTTGGCACACCCTTTCCTATTCGCGAAGAACGACCAATGGAGGCTCCCGTACCCGCTGAAGCCATGGCGTACCGCGATTTAGACAAACCCATAGAAGAGGTAACAATGACACATATACCTGACTCAGTTGCGGTGTCTGTAACCGATACGATTAAATCGTTGCGATTATTTGGTCGTCACGTGGCGGCAGATTGGTACGAAGAAATATTTCCCGCTGACTCGAAAAAAGCAGAATACCAAGTTGTATATCCTACTAGTGAAGGTCGTCTTATGCCAGCAGGGCTTATAGAGCGACTGCTGCCCGGACTCGAAGAATTCGACTATTTACAGCCGAACACTGACTCATAAAACTTATAATATAAAACAGAGGTCGGGGAGGACCTCTGTTTTATTAAGGGGTGGCTACTGGAATAATTTAGGTGCGGCTACTGCGTCGACGGCTCTGGCCGCTGGCGCGTCCACCTAGACGCGAAATGCGTGTCCGTTCTTCTTTAGACATTGCTGCGAAACCGCGCTTGCTTTTTGCCATATGCGCTCCCTCCACGTTAGTTAGCTTACACAGCATAACCACGCAGGCTTACGGTATCAGCGAGATATCTAGCTTTGCGGTTCTTTTCTTTGCCAAATTTCGAAGCAAAAAGTAATGCCGTTCTCGGTTATTGGTTCGCTGCGCGTTACAAGATTAAAGTCTTTTTCATATTCAGGGAAGAATTTGGTGCATTTAAAATCGCTATCTAACTGTGTCAGGTACACTTCATCGGCAAGATCCATGGTACTCTCAAATAACATAGCACCGCCTAGGTTCCAAACATCTTCAGTTTGGGCCTCTATAAAAGCGCGTGCATCGCTAACAACTTTAAAACCTGGTTTAAGCTCGATATCTTTATCGCGAGTAGCTACGTAGTTTATATCGTGATCATTCTTTAGGGGCTTACTAAGTTCTTTGTATAATCCGTAGCCCATCACCAAAATGCCATGGCTGGCTTTTTCGTGATAATATTTTACGTCAGTCGGCACCTTGCCCTGCCACGGTATACCGTGATCGTTTGCAATGCCTCTTTTTTGGTCTAATGCCGCAATAAAACGGATCATGTGTTTATTATACCCGGGTGTGGCTTAGCGCTTAAAAATGATTGGCCGGATGTGATTCAATAGATAGAAAGAGCCAGTAACCACTTTTAGTGGTTGTGGTCGTTTTTGTAAGGCTTTGTAGGCCTCAGCTGGGTTAGTAATAACTTCAACGCTTTCAAAATTTAACGACTTGAAGGCTTCAACCATCCGTCGCGGGTTAACTGATTGTTTTATAAAGTCTTCCTGGGTTTCGAAAGAAGTAATGATAATGTGGTCGGCGAAGTCGGTCAGGGCTTTCAAGCTGGTCCGCAGGCGTAGATTAGAACTCTGCACTAAACTAAACAGCACCACCGTTTTCTGTTTGCCGAACATATCTTCCAGGCTAGCACCCAGCGCAGCGAGCTTCTGACCATTATGGGCGCCGTCAATTACTAAAGTGCTACCGCCGCGTTTAATAATTTCCATGCGGGCTGGTATCTGAGTGCTTTGGGTACTTTGCAAGTCTTTCGCGTTTATCAATGTTAAGTGATCTCGCTCAGCGACGTAATCATAAACATGGCTGGCTAAGAACCAGTTCCGTTGCTGGAATAAGGGTAGTTTATCCGGCAGCTGATCGGCTGATGGACTGCGTACTTCGTGCAGTTCGGCCTGTTGCTGCCGGCTGACTTCACGAATAACATCCATGATTTCTTTACTTTGCTGATAGCAAAAAACGGCGTTATGCGGGTGGATAATACCGGCTTTCTGGGCGGTAATCTCAGGCAAAGTTTTACCAAGCACGCTGGTATGGTCAAGTCCTATATCGGTTATTACACAGACCTTGTCCGCACCGCTAACAACATTTGTGCCATCTAACAGGCCACCCATACCGACTTCAATTACCGCGTAATCGACTTTTTGGCGCGCAAAATACCAGTAAGCGAGCGAAACCAGTAATTCAAAGTACGTCGGTTTAATACCGGTAGCCTCGACAATTTCGATAAATTCACTCAGAACACGACAATATGTATTTTCGGCCAAGGGCTCGAGATTGATTTGCAACCGCTCGTTAACTTCGTCGATATGGGGTGAGATGGTCAAACCAATTTTAAGACCGGCCGCTTTTAGCATGGCCGCAATATAGTAGCTGGTGGAAGTTTTACCGGAAGTACCCGCTACATGAATTACCTTTAGATTATTCTGAGGATTGCCAAGGGCTGCCATGAGTTGCTGCATACGTTCTAAGGTGTACGGCGCGCTCATTGAACGAGATTTTGGTACGTAGCGAGCCAAGGCGGCATGAACATCGGTGAAATCGCGTAAAATCTCCATGTGCAGCGTATTGTACTCCTGAACTAACGGCGATGGTACAGCACAGTTCTTTACTTAAGGGTGTAAAATTAAACAAGCAGACTAATTTAGGAGGAATTATGGGACCACGAGGATTTCGACGCCGCGGACGACGGCGCGGTTTAATTGTTGGGGCAGCAGTTGGCGCCAGTATGGCTAGGCGGAATGATGACCAGGGCGAGGCAGAGCAACCGACTGAAGCTATAGAAGGTACTGACAAGATCACTCAGTTACAGGAGCTAGGTAAATTGAAAGAACAGGGTATTTTGACAGATGCTGAGTTTCAAGCCGAAAAAGCCAAGATACTAGGCACTTAGTTATAACTTTTGCTGTAAGTAGTCGTTAAATGAAGCGTCTCAGATTGGGCATTATTCTAATTATTGTTTCGTGGCTGCCCTTTGCGCAGCTGCTTATTAATAATGCTCACGACAAGGGCCAGTTACAGGATAGCCATTCAGCGGATGTTTTCAGGTTAATTATCTGGGGTATTCAAATAGTTATAGGCTTGATCGGGTTGTTCCTGGTTGGCGAACTGGCAGTTAAAGCAGCCAAGAGCGAGGGATGGCGTAAAACACCGCGACTTATGTGGCAGCTATTCTGGCACGGTTCATCTGCCTCATAACTGAGGTACTTCTGCTAGAATAAGCACACGCGCCCGTAGCTCAGTGGATAGAGTACTTGGCTTCGAACCAAGGGGTCGCAGGTTCAAATCCTGCCGGGCGTACCA
>CAYUOI010000083.1:0-3329 GCA_964446365.1 uncultured Candidatus Saccharibacteria bacterium
CTAGTAGTTTCTCTAAACAAAAAATCACAATGCCAAAGCTGAATAAATTATTATCAAACCTGCCCTTTAACCCAAGTCTGATTGGGCAAATTAGCTTTTACTCACAGCGCCTGAAGAAAGAAACAGCCGTCCGTCGGATGGGATTTGTAATGTTGGCGCTAGCTGTACTGGTACAACTGTTCGCTGCGATGTCACCGCCCCAGCCCAGTTTGGCCAGGTCTCCAAATGACCTTATCAATGGCGGTATCACCGAACAAAGCCAGGCCGTTCTATATTGTGTGAACAGTCAACTTGATTACGGCACCATACTTGCCCACTACGGTATCAACTGTACCGATCTGGATTATGGTCATTCAAGCGTGGTTACCATAAATTCCAACGATTATAACGGCCAGCTGTTCTCAATGGGTCGTCTGCCCTATGGCAAAGCCGGCGAACAACCGGTAAATGTGCCCGGCACTAACGGCGGCAGCCCGTTATACATCCGTTACCTCTGGAGTTGGGGCAACGTAAATTACAGGGCGCTATCGCTTTACATGCACGGCCAACAGTTCTTTATACTATTTGACTGCGGTAATCTGGTTTCGGTCGGCGTTCCGACAACTCCGCCGCCACCGCCCGCACCTACGCCGCCGCCACCGCCGCCGCCAGCCCCACCGGCCGACAAGCCTTCGATTGGTTATTTGGACGTCGTTAACTGCACCAAGATTGCAGGTTGGGCCTTTGACCAGGATCAACCGACCACCAGCATCCACGTACATATTTATGTCGATGGTAGAAGCATTGCCGACCTGGTAGCCAACCAGGTACGGACAGATGTGGGGGCCGCCTTCCCGGGCGCCGGTAATAATCACGGCTACACTATGGCCACGCCCGATCTATTGAAAAATACCAATACGCATACCGTAAATGCCTATGCTATCGGCATTGATGCCAGCGGCAGAACCAATGGCGCTAACCCGTTAATTGGCACTAAAACAGTTAATCTGGGCACCTGCACCACACCGCCACCGCCATCCGGCAACGCCGCTTGCTCCAGTTTGAAGGCAGATTCACTGGGTGATCGCAAATACAACTTCACGGCCACTACTATCGGCGATGATTATGTCGTAAACAGCTACAAATTTGATTTTGGTGACAAAGCCACTAAGACCGTCACCAGCGGTTTATTCCTGGCTAAAGCAGAGCACACTTACGCCCAAGCCGGTAACTATACCGCCAAAGTTACTATTAGCGTCCGTGTCGCGACCGGCACTAATACATCGACCGCTAAAACCCTTACCTGCTCGGTTACGGTCAACATCAAAACCGTAGACACTAAGCCGTGCGAAGAAGCCCAAAGCAGCGAGAACCTCGAAGCCTGCCTGACGCCGCATAAACAAGCCAAGAACGTCACCCACGGCGGCAGCGATGCCAACAACACCACTGCCAGTGCCGGCGATGTCATTGAATACACCCTATCGGTTAACAATGTAGGTAAGGTTAAAGTGCCCAAGTACGTCTTCCGCGAGAGTATTAGCGATGTCCTCGATTACGCCGATATTACCGACTTCCATGGCGGCTCTGTAGACAAATACAATATTGTCACTTGGCCGGCCGTAGATGTTAAGCCCGGTCAAACCGTTACCCGCAGTCTGACCGTTAAAATTAAGGATCCGATTCCTGGTACGCCAGTGTCGTCATCCGATCCAGGCCACTTCGACTGCAAAATTACCAATGTCTTTGGCGACACCATCACCATTAACATGCCCGGCAGCACCGTCTGCGTAGCCGAAACCGCTAATGGTAAACTGGTTAATACCGGTCCCGGCACCGGCGTCATCACCATGGTCGGACTGACCGTGATTGTCGGCTACTTCTTTGCCCGCTCACGGTTGCTGGGCCAGGAAGTTGAGCTAGTACGTAAAGAGTATGCAGCCTCGGGAGGAGCCTAAATGAGCGAGCGATTAATTCCCCACCACGAACAAGAACACCATAACCACGAAGCGGAATCAAAACGGCACCAACCGGAAGTTTCCGTCGAGCACGAAAAGCACAAGCAGCACGAACAGCTGGAGCACGCCAAGCATGAGATTGAGCATTTAGCTAAGAGCCAGGAAGATACCAAAGTCGAAGACGGCAAACAACGTAACGAACAGCCGCTTTATGTTAACCACGAACTCAAAAGCATTGCCCTGCAGCGCACGTTGAGCCGTGTCAGACGACATTTATCGGCACCAGACCAGCTACTTAGTAAAGTCATCCACCAACCAGCCATACAAAGTGTCAGTGATGCCGGTGCCAAAACGCTGGCTCGGCCGTCGGGCATATTAGTTGGCAGCTTCACCGCTCTGCTGGGCAGCAGCCTGTCGCTGTACCTGGCCAAGCACTATGGTTTTCGCTACAACTTTACGCTTACGCTGGCTTTATTTATCGCCGGCTTTGCTATCGGCTTGGTTCTCGAGTTTGGCTGGTGGTTGATTCGCCGCCGCCGCGTTAGCGCCTGATTCATCTTTAGGCTGCAAGTTACCGTCGTTATCAATAATGATGGTGTCCTCGACGGTTTCTTCATTTAAGTGAATCTCGCCGGACTTTTTGGGAGCTGGAGCGGCTGGTGGTGTGCCCAGATTTTGCTTGAGCTCCTGGGCTATGGTTGAGATCTCTTGTTTTTCAATTTGATTGCTGGAAATGTTGGAGCTGGGGCCCGGAAAAGTCGTAGCTACCGGTGCAGTTCCCGCTGCAGGTGGACTAAACGGCTGGCTGGCCGGTGCAGAAGGTGATGGCGGCATTTGCGGAGGCAGCGCGCTGGTAGCTGGCCCAAAGGGGCTGGCTGGAGGTGTAGCGGGCAACGCGGCGGGGCCAGCCGGGCGGGCCATGCTGGGCGGTGGGCTGAGACGGCGTTTGGCCAGCCATTCATCCAGGAAAGATGAACCGGTACTGGCAGCGGCCGCTGGAGCCGGTGCGCCAGCAGAGACAGGACTACGGGCCGGAAAGGTGTTAGGCGCCGCCGGCGCGCCAAATGCAGCGTTAAAGTTAGCCGGGGGTAAATCGGGTGTTTTTAGGCGCTCAAAGATCTCTTTAGACACTATGGCTTTCGGCCGGCCGAACTTGGCGGCGCTGAGCTGTTTAAGGGCCTGCCCTAGCTGTTTATTGGGTGTTCCTAGCAATGGTAAGGTTGCCATGCTGAAAGGCTGGGCTGGTACACCGCCAATCAACATCCTAGCGATGGTGTTGTGGTTCGGTACGCGCTGCAAATCGTCCATGTCAAAGACCGGCGCGAACTGCTTGGCCAGAAACTCGGCATCGGTAGTACCGACCCGGAAAGACACAATTGTGCCGACGTTACCAAA
>CAYUOI010000084.1:0-3266 GCA_964446365.1 uncultured Candidatus Saccharibacteria bacterium
GACGTATGAAAGTGGCACGTGAGTGGCCCGAGTGCCAATTTGAGCGTCTAACCTGTTTATTTGCGCAATGGTTAGTTTTTGCTCTTGGTGAGCCAGAAGTTGAGCACGATCTTTACCAAGCTCGTCTTCCATGAGCACTAAAGCATCCAACCGGGCGGTGTCAATGCCGGCAGCGTCTAATTCCTGAACAGCTTTTTTAAGCCACGCCTCAATTGTCATTACTTAAGAGTTCGTGTTCGTAGGACTGCAATGCTTCTATAAGATCGTCGATTTGGCCGTCTAAAGCGCCGGGCAGGTTAGAACGGCTATAGCCAATGCGGTGGTCGGTAATGCGGTCTTGCGGGAAGTTATAGGTTCGGATTTTTTCGGAGCGATCGCCTGTGCCTATTAGTTTTTTACGGGCGTCGGATAATTGCTTGGTTTCATTATCAATTTTAAGCTGAAGCAGACGGGCCCTTAAGACACTCATTGCCTTAGCTTTATTTTTGATCTGTGACTTCTCGTCCTGGTTGGCCACCACTAAACCGGAGGGCAGGTGGGTAATGCGCACCGCTGAGTCGGTTGTATTGACAGACTGGCCGCCGTGTCCGCCGGACCGGAAGACATCTACGCGTAAATCGCTGGGATTTATTTCTATATCGGTTTCTTCGGCCTCAGGCATTACGGCTACGGTTACTGTGCTGGTATGTATGCGCCCCTGGCTTTCGGTTACGGGCACACGCTGCACGCGGTGGACACCGGCTTCAAACTTAAGATTTTTATAGGCGTCAACGCCGCGCATGGCAAAGATAATCTCTTTAAAGCCGCCGGCTTCTGACGGATTTTCAGAAATCAGTTCAATCTTATAGTTATGCGTCTCCGCCCAACGGGCGTACATGCGGTATAGTTCGCCGGCAAACAGGCTGGACTCATCGCCGCCAGCTGCCGCCCGGATTTCTATAATGCAATCACGTTCGTTATTTGGATCTTGCGGCGTCAGCGATTCTGCCAGCCGCGCTTCAACGGCCTGAATCTTGGCATCTGTCTCGTCCAGCTCGGTCTGGGCAAGTTCGGCTAATTCATCGCCGCTCATAGATAACTCTTTGGCCTCGTCGTAGTCCGTTTTTAATTTTTTGCGTTCATCGAATAAGGCCAGGGTTTCTTCAAGATAGCTGAGCCGTTTGGCTAGCTTTGGGTACTCTGGCGAGCTGTAAATAGCCGGAGCCTGCAGCTTAGTCTGCAGTTCGCTATATTCCTGGCGCAGGGCCTGTTCTTTAGATTCCATAATTATTTCCAGTATAGATAAAAAGACCGGAAAGGTTTAATTTTCCGGTCGATTAATAAGGCTAGGTTATTCTTCTTCGGCGGCTTCTTGGGTTTTGGCAGGCGCTTTAGCGGCCGGTTTGCCGGCTCCGACTTTTTGGGTTTCGCTGGATTTTTTGGCACGGACTTTTTGGCCGCGAGCCTGGGCTTCTTCGCGCTTTTTAGCGGCAGCGGCACTGCGGGCCTTAAACTTATCAACTCGGCCTTCAATATCTATCATTTTTTCCTGACCTGTGAAGAACGGGTGAGAGGCACTGGAAATATGAACCCGCAGCAGCGGATATTCATTGCCGTCTTCCCACTTTATGGTTTCTTCGGTGGCAACGGTAGAACGCGTCAAAAAGGCCGTGTCATTATTCAGATCCTGAAATACGACAAGGCGGTAATTGTCTGGGTGTAATCCCTTTTTCATGCTCGAAGTAGTATATGGGGTTGTGGTTGTTCTGTCAATCTGTTACGATAGGCCAGTCACAAATTAAGCAGTGTGGGGAATAATCCTCCTGATCAGCACCACGTAGGACTGGCCAGGCTCCCGCACGAAGATTAAGGAGAACCATGGCAACTACAGAAGTAGATATTAAGAAATTGCTGGAGGCCGGCGCCCATTTCGGCCATAAAACCAGCCGTTGGCATCCGGGCATGCGCCAGTACATCCACTCTAAGCGCGGCGGCAGCCACATTATTGACCTAAACCGCACGGCTGAAGGGTTGGAAGCAGCATTGGACTTTATTACCAAGTGTGTAAGTGAGGGCAAGCAGGTGCTGCTGGTCGGCACCAAGCGCCAATCTAAAGACATTGTTAAGAAGCTAGCCGAAGAAACTGAGCAACCTTTTGTGGTTGAGCGCTGGCTGGGCGGCATGCTGACCAATCAGGCTACAATGACGGCGCGCATCAAACACCTCAAAGACCTCGAAGTTAAGATGGATAGCGGCGCTTTGGCGGCTAAGTACAACAAGCTGGAGCTGCAACGCTACCAAGAGGAAATTGATAGCATGAACTTCATCTACGGCGGCATAAAACACATGGCCGCTAAACCAGGCGCCGTTTTTGTGTTCGACATTGTACATGACCACATTCCAGTAAAAGAAGCGCGCAAATTAAGTGTGCCCGTCATTGGCATAACCGACACCAACGCCGACCCCAGCCAGATTGATTACGTCATTCCGGCTAATGACGATGCTATCAAAACAATTCAGCTGGTTGCGGATTACATAAAACAGGCGATTGAAGACGGCAAAGCCGCCCACGCCAAAAAGGCGCCTAAAGCTGAGCAGCCGGATAAAACTGAAGAAAAGCCGGCCGAAGAACGTAAAGTTGAAAAAGCCAAGATTGACGGCTAATTGAAACGGAGTAAATATGGCAGTAAATATTGATGATATTAAGCGGCTCAAAAATCTAACCGGCGTTGGTCTGACAGACGCCAAGAAGGCTCTAGAAGACGCCAATGGCGACTTTGATAAAGCATTAGCAGAAATGCGCAAAAAAGGCCTAACCAAGGCCGAGAAACGCGGTGAGCGCGAAGCCAGGGCAGGTGTGATTGGTAACTACAACCACGACGGCCGGATTGGCGTATTAGTAGAAGTTAACTGCGAGACCGACTTTGTAGCCCGCAACGAGTTATTTACTGGATTGGTTAAAGACCTGGCCATGCATATTGCCGCCAGCGCGCCGGAATATGTATCTGTTGAAGATGTACCGGCAGCCGACCGCAAGGAACTTGAAAAAGAGTTTAGCGACAAGGCTAAAAGCGAAGGCAAACCGGACAATATGGTTGCGCAAATTGTTGAAGGAATGCTTAAAAAACATTTTGCCGAGCGTTGCCTAATGGATCAGCCGTTTGTCAAAAACCCCGATCAGACAGTAGGTGACTACGTCAAAGAGCACATTGCCAAGCTCGGCGAGAACATAGTTGTCCGCCGCTTTAGCCGCATAGCCTTAGGCGAAGTAGCTTAAAGCTACTAAG
>CAYUOI010000085.1:0-3257 GCA_964446365.1 uncultured Candidatus Saccharibacteria bacterium
GCTCTAAATGGCCCGCCGCCGAAGTACTGCTTAACGGCTTCTTCGTCAAACGGATTATAAAAGCCGCCTTCGCTAGCCCGCTCAGTCCTATAAAACCAATCGCCTAAAGTGACGTCCACACTACTGCCGGCTATATTTTTAGCAATATAAGGGTAAAAGACGATGTGCCCTTCTTTGATAGCCTGCTTGATTTGTATATTGCTGTAGACCACACCTGTCTCCCTAAGTGATTGTTCTATTGTACGGAAAAACTTGACGTGACCGCAAGTAAGGTATGAAAATTACAACTCAATTAGTTCGGAAACGGACTTATGAACGCTATTAATGTCGCGGCTAGCATCAATTTTAATAACGCTGGAACCAAGATCAGAATGTTTCTGTAGGAAATTTAAGCCGGCTTTGTAGCCTTGACGTACCCGCTGGTGGTAAGCCGCCCCTTGTTTTTCAAAGTATTCTATAGTGCCGCGTTTTTGGCGGCGGCTGTCTAATATTGCTTGCGGTGCGTCAAAAAATAACAATAAGTCGATTTGCTCGGCTTTATAAGCCTGTTCGCAAGCGTTAAATACGGTATCTTTATCAGTTATCTGGCTGCCGTAGCCATTATAGGCGACAAAAGTTATCGGACTACGGTCAATTAAAATAACTTCGCCGTCTTTTTTGCGCTTAGCTATATCTTCAGCCAGCGCCTGGGCCATAGCCAAGGATATATATAAATCCGTTTGGCCGCTGCGCGGGACTAACGATAATGACACTCGTCGTAATTCTTCACCAATGGGCGTGCCACCGCTCTGGCGGGCTGTGTGGGTGCGGTAACCTTTATTCTGCAGGTATTCTGATAGCAATTTTAGTTGCGTTGTTTTACCGACGCCATCAGGACCATCCAGTGCAATCACGTAGCCCTGGCGATTCAAAGTCATGTATTAATATTACAGGTCGCTTAGTAAAAGCGGAATGCTTGGGCCCATTGTGGTAGTAGTATATGCCCGCTCAATTAAGGCGCCTTTAACAGAGGCCGGTTTGTTGCTCTTAAGCGCATTCAATATAGTTCTGGCATTGTCGGTTAGCTTTTCAGGGCCAAAACTAACTTTACCAATTGCTACATGAATTATGCCGGTGGTATCAACGCGGTATTCTACTCGGCCGGCCTTGGCTTCTTTAACAGCCTTACTAACATCTGTAGTAACCGTGCCGCTTTTAGGATTGGGCATCAGGCCTTTAGGGCCTAAAACGCGGGCATATTTACCTAAGCGCGGCATCATCGCTGGTGTAGCTATTAGCACGTCAAAATCAATTTTTTCTTTATCAAGGCGGTCTAGTAATTCGTCGCTGCCAGCAATGTCGGCACCGGCTGATTTTGCGGCTGTTGCGTCGGCCGCTTCGGCCAGGACAGCCACGCGGCTGTTTTTGCCACTGCCAGCCGGTAAAACTACGGTGCCGCGTACGTTCTGGTCAGCCTGTTTAGGGTCAACATTGAGGTTAAGGTGTAATTCTACAGCAGCATCAAACTTAACTGGACTGGTTTTAACGGCCAGTCCAAGAGCCTCGGTTAAAACGTACTCTTTATCATTTTCAATTAATTTAGCGGCTTCTTGGTACTTTTTGCCGCGGCGCTCAAGTTTTGAACGTGCCGGTTTCTGTGGTGGCTTAATTTTAGCTTCGGTTTCGGCTTCTTTAACGCTGGTTTTGCGCTCTGCCTTGGCCTCTTTGGCTTCTGCTTCTTTGGTGGCCTTAGCGCTTCTTTTGCCAGCTTTGGCAACGCCAGCTTCAGCTATATCAGTTTCGGCGGCTACTTTTTCGTCTTTGATACTTGCTTGCTTCTCAGCAGCAGCATTTTCTTGATTAATCCCATCTTCAGGCTCCTTTTTAGTAACTTTAGGTTTTGTTTCCTTAGTTGTGTCGCTCTTGGCGACGGTTCTCTTGGCTTCCGCCATAGTATCTCCTTCGTGGTACTAGCCCATGTCAGCTGACATGGTCCCACAAATTAATTGTTAAATGTTCGATCCACTCCAATTACTAAGACACCGGTTGCGGCCAGGCCGGCGCCGCTGCCGACGGCGGCTATAGCAGTATATATATCACCGCTTTTAATTCCGGCTATTGCCAGCGCTGCACCGCCTAGAATAAAAGCCAATCCTGTACCTTTGGCTAATAACTTTTCAGTAAGATCGACTGAGTCAACTGGGCCTACTAAATCTGTGCTTACATGATCCTGAGCGTCCGTAGGCGGCGTAAATGCACCTTGGTGAATCATTTCTCGACCTCTACACCCATGCTGCGCGCTGTACCAGCTACCATTTTCTTAACGGCTTCGACGTCCTGCGTATTCATGTCGTTAGCTTTGGCTTCAGCAATTTCGGTTAGCGCTGACTGACTGAGTTTTTTACTGACTTTCTCGGTGTTTGGTTTGCCAGAGCCTTTATCTATGCCTAATTTGGCTCGAATAAGGTCGTCAGTTGGCTCGCCGACTACGCGGAAACTCATTGTTCTATCTTCGTAAATTGCAATGTGGACTGTTAGGTTTTTGCCCATCTGATCCTTGGTTTGTTCATTGAACGGATTAATAAAGTCCATCATATTTACGCCGTACTGACCTAGCGTACTGCCCACGGGCGGCGCCGCGCTGGCCTGGCCGCCGCGGATTTTCATCTTAAGATTTGCTGTAACTTTCTTCTCTGCCATAAAAATAACTCCCTTTTAGGAGTGCGTAACAGCGTTTATTCTACACTACGCGACCCCTGTTGTCCAGTTGAAGTCTGTTCTTTATTACGGATCCGGCGCTCTGAGAACGCCATGCACCCCAATACTACGCTCCCGGCTCCGCCAGCAGCTAAAACAGTATTTGGTAAATCAATCACTATATACTGTAGAGTGTTGAGATCGGCAGGCAGACTATTGATAGTTGTTACGCCCACAACCGTGCTTAAAATACCTGCAACAATCAGTTTAGTGGCGTGTCTTTCTAGGAATAGCTCGGTTTGTGCGTCAGTTGAGAAGAATGTATCATTCTCCCAATCATAAGGAGAAGCTGGTGGTGCCTCATGGCTTTCCAAGTATTTAGGCTCTGTCGGCCATTCTATCGGTGGCTGAGACATGCTAGACTCTTTTTACCTGCAAGCTATCAAGTTCAACTGGTGTTTCGCGGCCAAACATATTGACTAGCACCTTGAGTTTGCCTTTTTGGGCGTCAATTTCGTTGATGCTGCCATCAAAGCCTTTAAATGGTCCGTCTGTAATACTCACGACTTCACCAACGTTAA
>CAYUOI010000086.1:0-3215 GCA_964446365.1 uncultured Candidatus Saccharibacteria bacterium
TTGATATTACGTACTTTATATTGTGAAGTAAATAAATCTTTCGGCTTTTCCACAACTAAAATGGACCCGGTTTGACCCGAGTCCATTTTTTACTCACCTGCCCTGTTTTTTCTAGCTGCAACCGGTAGTGCTGCCGCATGAGGTGCAGACATAGCAACTGCCGGCTTTTTGCGTCTGGTTACCGCAGTTGTAGCATAGTGGCGCGTCCTGATTGTTGTCTACGCGCTTACTAGAAGTCTCAACTGGCTCCGCTACTGGTACAGGTTCTTCGACCGGTTCTACTACAGCTGCCACGGGTACGATAGCCTCGTCCAAAGGTGTTGCTGTAAGCGCTTCTTGCTGTATTTCCTCGGTGAGTAGGCTAGTTTGGCCGGTTGGCATGTCTTCTATTGAAGCCAAGCCGACTTCCAGCTGGTCGTCAAAACTGAGGTACGTCTTGCCCAGACGGCGGAAGATGTAATCAATTATTGAGCTGGCCGTACGGATGTCAGGATCATCTGTAATGCCGGCCGGCGCAAAGCTGGTGCTGGTGAACGTCCTGACAAATTTCTTCAGGGGCACACCATACTGCAAAGCGTAGCTGGCGCTGGTGGCAAAAGCGTCCATGACGCCGCGCAAGGTTGAACCTTGCTTGGCTATGCTGATGAACAGCTCGCCGGGGGTACCGTCGTCGTACTGACCGACAGTAAAGTAGCCACGAATGCCAGCGATGGTGAACTTAAACGTCTTGGCATCGCGGACTTTACGCAGTTCGTGGCGCAAAGCGTTCTTAGGCGCACTGCCCGGTGTTACTGGCTCGGCAACAGCGCTGACAAGCGCACTGGCCATAGCTGCCGGCGTCTCTAGTGCAGCACCCTCTTTCTTAGTCATGCTAAGCGGCTGGGCCACCTTGGAGTTATCACGGTAGATGGCGACCGCTTTAAGACCAAGCTTCCATGATTCCATGTGCAATTGCTCAACGTCTTCAACAGTGGCGCTGGCCGGCATGTTGACGGTTTTAGAAATAGCGCCGGATATGAACGGCTGAACGGCAGCCATCATCTTGACGTGACCCATGTAGTGAATCGAATTATCACCCATTGAACAGGCAAATACCGGTTCGTGCTCTTTCTTGAGGTGCGGTGCCCCCAGGATAGTCTTTTCCTGATCGATGTAATTTACGATGTCATCTGCCTGCGTCTTGGTGTAGCCAAGCGCCCTCAGGGCTCGAGGCACGGTCTGGTTGACGATACTCATGGTACCGCCGCCGACTAGCTTTTTAGATTTAACCAAGCCCAGGTCTGGCTCGATGCCAGTAGTATCGCAGTCCATCATCAGTCCGATAGTACCGGTTGGAGCCAGAACTGAGGCTTGACTGTTGCGCACGCCGTAGCGTTCGCCAAGCTCGACGGCTTCGTCCCAGGCGGTGGCAGCGGCGCTAAGCAATTCTTCACTGACCAGTCCGGCGTCAATCTTGCCGACTTCTTCACGGTGCATGCTTAGTACCCGCAACATTCCCTCGCGGTCTTTAGTAAAGCCGGTAAATGGTCCGACCCGGCGGGCCAGCTTGGCGCTGGTCGCGTAAGCGTGACCGGTCATGAGAGCCGTCATGGCAGCTGCCTGGGCGCGGCCTTCTGCACTGTCGTATGGCAGGCCCTGGGCCATTAATAGCGCCCCGAGGTTGGCATAACCGATACCGAGCTCGCGGTAGGCTTTAGCGTTCTTGGTGATGCGCTCGGTTGGGTACTCGCTGTAGCCGACCAAAATTTCCTGAGCTGTGAATATCAACTCAACAGAGTGCTTGAAGGCCTCGATGTCAAAGCTGTTATCGTCTTTTAAGTATTTCAACAAGTTAAGGCTGGCCAGGTTGCAGGCAGAGTTGTCGAGGTGCATGTATTCGCTGCAAGGGTTGCTGGCATTGATGCGGCCGGCATTTGGTGCCGTGTGCCACCTGTTAATGGTGGTGTCGAACTGTAAACCAGGATCAGCACATTCCCAGGCGGCTTCGTTAATCTGGCGGTAAAGGTCGCGGGCCTTAACGGTTTTAACGGGCTGACCGTTGGTGACGGCGCGCAGGTCCCAGTCGTCGTCGTTTTCGACGGCTTTCATGAAGTCATCGGTAACACGAACTGAGTTGTTGGCGTTCTGATACTGAATCGATGGTGCATCTTTACCGTCGAGGTCCATGTCGTATCCGGCTTCAGCCAGGACGCGGGCTTTACGCTCTTCGCGGGCCTTGCACCAGATGAACTCTTCAACATCGGGGTGGTCAACGTTAAGAATGACCATTTTAGCGGCCCGGCGGGTCTTGCCGCCGCTTTTGATAGCACCTGCCGAAGCGTCTGCTCCGCGCATGAAGCTTAATGGACCACTGGCCGTACCGGCGCTTTTACCGAGTTTTTCAACGGATGAACGGATAACACTCAGGTTAATTCCCGAGCCGCTGCCGCCCTTAAATATCATGCCCTCTTCGGTGTACCAGTTTAGTATCGCCGGCATAGTGTCTTCTATACCTAAAATAAAGCAGGCGCTGGCTTGCTGGGCGCGGCCTTGTGCTCCAATGTTAAACCAGACCGGGCTGTTAAAAGCTGCCCGCTGCGTAGCCAGAATGTATTTGAGTTCTTCGCGGAAGTCTTCAGCCTCGATGTCGGACTCAAAGTATCCTTCTTGCTGACCCTGGCGGGTAACAGTGTCGACAACGCGGTCGATCAGCTGCTTTAAGGAGCTCTCGCGCTCAGCAGTTCCGGGCGTACCGGTAAAATATTTCTGAGCGACAATGTTAATAGCGTTTAATGACCAGCCGTCGCTGAATTCGACGTCTTTTTGTTCAAAAACAGGTACTTTTGTCAGCGGATTCATAATAACTGAGTCGCGCTTCACCCAATTGAGCTTGTCGTAAGCTTTTTCACCGGAGTTGGTGAACAGTCGGCGTAGGCCGAGCATTGTTGTTTGTGCCATAGTTTCCCTCACAGTTCCGTCTGCCACCAGCAGACGAACTCCCTTTTTAGTTAGTATTTTTTAAATTTTTGTTTAGAGCCACGAACAGGTCTCTCGAATCCGTTCGCTTAGCTCTCCTGCCCAATCTGTTGGTCCGGCTTGCTTTTACTTTTTACCAAGCAAGACCTAGAAATTGGGCGGGAGAACCGTCAAAGCTGTCTAGACTTTGACGGGTTTGTGTTTATCGGCTTTCTGCTCTCTTATCTGTGACAGTTCGTGCTCGAAGCTTGCGATATCTT
>CAYUOI010000087.1:0-3128 GCA_964446365.1 uncultured Candidatus Saccharibacteria bacterium
CTTCGCTGCCGCCGGCATCTTTGGCCTGTTGCTGAATGGCCTTGCTGATTTCAATACGCTTCACATCTTGAACCATCAACGATACATACTGCTGGTAATAGATTGAAGTACGGCGGTATTGCTGCAGCTCCTGAATCAGCGGGGTTACATTGATATCGCGGTCTTTAACCGGTAATTTATAATATTTCTTAAAGCTGGTGCCGTTCTGAGCCAGTTCCATGGCGCCGTGGTGGCCAATGACTATAATGTCCTGGGTTTTAGGGTCGTATTGGCTTAGCATCCAGTCGACAAGTTTTTGGTCAATGTCGCCGCTTAGACCGCCTTCAGCCGTGATAACAATAATAAGATCTCTGTCTAATACTTTGGCCTCCTGCTGGCTGCGGCCGAAGCGGAAGAGGCTATCAACTCTTAGCTGGGTATAAATACGCCATAATTCGTCAAAGAATTCAGTTGCCTGCAGCACCTGGTTTTTAATTTGGGCAATTCGCATACTGGCTAGTCCTTCAAAAACACTAGTCAGCTCAGTCAGGCTGCGGCGGGCTAGCATTTCTTTTTCGACTTCCTGTAATTGCTTCATTTCTTAAGCTCCATCGAGACTTTAGTCTTTAAAGCATCGCGCATCGAAGAAAAATCTTCGTCTTTTTTAATCTGGCTGGCGTAGTCGTTGGCCTGGCTCTTTAAGGCGTTAATGTCGAGTAAGCTGGCGTCTTCGGCATTCAATAATATATCCAACATCAATTGTTGCGCTAAAAGAGAGTAAGTATCGGCCGGACCCTGGCTGAGCAGTTCCAGCAAGTGGCGTCCGGCATTCAATGCCCTTTTAGCCTCAATTGCTAACTCAGAACCGAAGTGTGAAAATTCCTCGGCCTGCCTATAATCGGCCAGCAATTTTAGAGCCTGACCGGCCAATTGTTTTTGGCGCTTATTGTGCCCGATACTGCCAACGCGGGTAACACTATTACCGACACTTAGCGCCGGCCTGACACCGCTGCGGAAAATTTCTAGGTCTAGTATCCACTGGCCGTCGGTTATAGACATAATGCTGGTCGGCAAATAAGCAGTGATGTCGCCGCCAGCAGCCAATAGTAGTGGAATACTGGTGAGGCACTTACCGTTCTTAGTAATACGGCCCGCCCGCTCTAGAAGTGACGAGTGCGAGAAAAACATGTCGCCTGGGTATGAGTCTCGGCCAGGATTTACCTCTGATAGCAGCGCCATCTCACGGATAATTTGGGCGTGGCTCGTAAGATCATCGTAAACAATAATGGTGTCCTGGCTGGTTTCCTGCCAGAGGTATTCGGCAATCGAGCAAGCTACATATGGAGCCAGATAGCTCATTATCAGTGATTCAAACATAGTCGAAACCACTACCACGGCGCTTTCCATGCCCCCGGTTTCATGAAGTCGACTTAAGAGGGTGTCAATGTCGCTGCGGCGTTTGGCAATCAGGGCGTAGACTACCACCTGGTCAGTGTTTTTTTGATTAAGCGTTAGCTGGGTAGCAATGGTAGTCTTGCCGGATTTGCTGTCGCCTAAAAGCGCCATACGCTGGCCACGGACAATCGGGAACAATGAGTCAATGACCGTTATGCCACTTTCCATTTGAGTGTCCAAAAGCTGGCGCTCAAAAAGCGCTGGCGCTTCCTTGAAAACAGGCCATGCGGTATCAGCAGCGATTGGACCCTTGCCATCCAGCGGTTCGCCGGTAACCGATATAACCCGGCCGACCAGGTCTTTGCCGACTTTGCAAACCAGTTCCTGATGTTGAACTACAGCCAACATGCCTTCGCTTAACGGTTTGCTGCCTAGATGTAGCACAAGCACCTGCTCAGGCTCGACGCGGTGCACAAAACCCTTGCTGCCATCCTCAAACATTATAAGCGCGTGCATGCTAACCGGTTGCATACCGTGAACTTTAATCAAGAAGCGATCGACGGCCGTGACTTCACCAACCGGATGGCCGGCCGCGACCAACCTGTCAAAGTGCCGATTGCCGGTGCTCATTGGAGACTCTCTTTAAGCTTATTCATTAGCAGTTCGCGCTGACTATCAAAATAACTGCGCAGACTGAAATCAAAAAAGCGATTGGTTGTGCGCAGCACGCAGCCCGCACCGATGGTAGGTTCCAGGCCTATCTGCAATAAAACCTGGGGGTGGATTTCGCGGCGCAGCCAAATCAGCAAACTATTTAAGAATCTTGCCGAAGGATCAACGCTGAAACTGAAGTGTAAGACGGGCGCCGATTCACGGACGCCGCTTAAAAATAATTTCAAATTTTTGCGATCTTCAGCTTGTAATAAATTGAGCTTATTCTGCTCGCCAAGGTCATCTAGCAAACGCGAAGCCGGCAGTAATTGCTGATCCGCCTGAACCGATTTGCGTTGCATAGCCGCTTCCAGGCCGTCTATCTCACGCAGTAGTCGGCCGATGTCGCTACGGCTAATAACGGAGATGGGCAAGTTTAGTTTTGGTGTTTTGTCTGCCATTTTAGCCACCGTGCGTTACGTCTTCGATTATGGCTTTCTTATTATCTTCCAGCTCGGTCAATATGTAATCTAATTGATCGGTCAGGTCAATCTGGTTACCGACCGCCGCCAGCACGTAATGGTTAACAATATCAGCCATATTTTTTTCAAAATGTCCTAGCAGCCGCGCTTTCTCTTCGGCAACTTCCTTTTGAAGCTGCTGATTTAGTATCTGGCGTTGTTGCTCAATGGCAGCTTGGGTTTTTTCGATTGAATTAATTGCCAGCTGTTTGGCGTCGGTGATCGATTCCTCATATTTTGCAAATTCTTCTTGCAGGGTGTGAGTAATTTCACCCTTCATGTATTCATTGAGCTGTGAAGTCGTTAACCTTAAATCCTGTTGCAGAAACATGGCGTTTTCGCCAATTATCTTCTCGAAATGCAGCCGGCCGCGATTGCGAAGTTCTTCGCGGAACTCATCATTAAATATGTGCTCTACATCTTGTTCAGCGGCGTCGTCGACTTGATCCTTGGTTTTGGCCTTACCGCCATGGTTTTGCAGAGTCAGAGCCAGCCAAATAAAGGCGGCCGTGGCGGCTGCCAGCATACCCAGTACCGCTATAACTGCCCACAGATTCATTTTCCCACCTTATACAAACGCCT
>CAYUOI010000088.1:0-3066 GCA_964446365.1 uncultured Candidatus Saccharibacteria bacterium
CCCTCTCTTTTAATAAAGCGGCTGCCGCTGATTTTGCCGGCGGCATAAAACTTTTCTTCGTAGTCAATCGACAGCGGAAAGTAATCCATGCCGCTGATGGCCTTAGAGCCAACCATAGCCGTTGCCAATACAACCGTCTCGCCATAGCGCGCCAAAACTGACGCCGTGCTGCGAAAGCCGACGCGGCCGACTTCCAGGCTCAGCTTGCGGCCGGCAAGCTCGGTCTCTACTTTTATGATTTCTTTACCAAAGGGATTTATTGTATTTCCCATGTTTTCCTCTCTGTTCGGGCATAAGATTGAAGCTTTCGCCTGCAGCGAAAACCTACTGTCCTACTCCCGAAGCAATTAATGTTCTTCTAGAATTGGATTCTAGATCATAGGTTCTAAAGGTCTAAAACCTACCGTCTAATCCCCAGTTTCTCTTTGAGTGTTAAATACTGTTTGCTATCTTTGCGAGCTAAATAAGTTAGTAAACGGCGGCGTTGGCCGACGCTCTGTAATAAACCGCGTTGGGCGGCAAAATCTTTAGGATTTTTCTTCAAGTGCTGGGTCAAATGCTTAATATGCTCAGTCAAATGAGTAATCTGGACAGAGGTGCTGCCCGTATCAACTTTAGCCGCTTTTTTAGGAGCAGCTTTTACTTTGGTCTCCGAAGTTGCCATATGCTAAGAAGTACTCTAGCACATCTCTATCTGTTAAGCAAGGCTATGCTGCAGCGGCTGTTCTGTTAGCGCGCTTTCGTATGCCTGATAAAGTTTAGGCGCGTGTTCCCACACGGTATCTTTAAAATGCTCCATGGTGCTATGTCCGTTGTGCTCTTCAAGCCAGCCTTTAGGAAAAACTTGCTTGAGAACAGTCTGTGGGTCTACATCGCCGTTCAGCAAAATACCTTCTGCCGTAAACGCCAGCAACTCAAGCGGCGTGTCAGCCATAGCTGCGGCGCGGCTAAAGATATCAATTCCGCGTACTAAGCGGTCCTGGACTTCTGTCCTGGGCAGTCCCTTTGTAGATCCGAGTTGCTCAATGAAAAGTCTGGGCAGTACAAAGCCTGCAAGTTGACCCATGGGTGGTATTTCCCGGGTAGCGCTATCCGGAATAGATTGTGCTTCGTGTTTGCCGATTGGCTCATTCGGTTTGCGAGGAACAGATGAAGTCAGCTTGGCATATAAATCCGGCTTAACTTCTTTAACAAGGTCAGTTAACTGCACAAACCAGATATCTGCTTCGGCGTAGCGCGAAGCCAGCGCTTCGGCGCCGCGTTCTTCAATTAACTCTTCTACTACCGGGCAGCTATTGGCCCAACCTAATACTCTGGCCTGGTTTTCGGCTGTTAATTCCATAAATGTGGGGTCGCGCATGATGGCACCAACAAAGTGCCCTTGGCCGAATTCGAGATCTTCACGTTGCATTACAGAGGTACTATAGCATGTTTTAGTTTATTAAGCAAGTACAGGTTAATTCTCTGGTCCGCGGCGCAGCGACCTGCGAGCTATGCCATTGAAAGTCACTAATGCTCCCGTGAGCACGCCCGCTATTTTATATTGCTGTTCAGAAATTTGTTCAGCAATAAAAGCTAGTGATAAAGCTTCGCAGCCTAGAACGTTGTTAAGCGCCCGCGTATGGATACAAGACCGTTTGTGTTCTGCATCCGGAAGTGGTTCAGGAGCCTCGTAGTCAAAGTGTTGGGAGTCCATGTCACTCTATTAATTGTTGAGCAATACTATCTACTTTTAAATCTTGTATTGCAATGGCCTTGTTAAGCTCAAACTGCCCTACTCTGGTGCGGCAAAGGTCGGACATATAGGCGCCGGTTTCAAGCTTGGCACCTATATCCTCGACTAACGAACGAATGTAGGTGCCGGATGACACGTCGGCCGTAAATTTCACCTCAGGATATTTGTATTCGTTAATCTGTAATATGTGCACTGTAACTTTGCGTGGCTCTAAAGTTACGGTCTTGCCTGCCCGGGCAAGCTTATAGGCCCTTTGACCGTTTACTTTGATGGCTGAAAACTGCGGCGGCGTCTGCATAATTTCGCCCTCAAAGCTTTTTATAGCGTTTTCAAGCTCGTTTTGGGACGGTTCACGGCTGGATACCACCGTTTTGTCGCCTTCGTCGTCGCCCGTACTACTGGATTGTCCCAGCCGCATGGTGACTTCGTAGGTTTTATCGAGCTTACTGAACTCTCCAGCCCTCTTTGTGTAACTGCCAACGACCAAAACCAGCAAACCGGTGGCCAGCGGGTCTAGCGTACCGGTGTGCCCCACTTTTGGCTTAGCAACGCCGCTTTGCTTTATAGCGCCTCGCACCTTGGCAACAACGTCAAACGACGTCCAGCCAATAGACTTGTCAATTAGTAGTAGTCCCTGTAAATCACGCATCAGAAGGCGATGCGGAAATGATGTTCTGGTTCATTTCGTAATCCTTATCACCGCGCTCAATGGTATTTGGTAATCCGTACCGTTCGCCATGTGCCATAAGTTCCATAACGCCAACAGTTGGCTTTAAAGCAACAGTTGTAATAGAGACTATTCTGTCGGACGGACCTTCTGGTCTACAAACACGCCCGTAGATAGCCCAACTGGCATCTCCTTTTAGCGGTGGCAAATCAATGCCGCCCGATTTACCATTTGTCTGTATTAATTCTTCGTATGCAGCGCATTCCGCTCCTGCATAACGCGTGCACGCTTCGCCAAGACAGGCAATCGGCCTAGTTTTTGGTAACCTATCTGCACTATCGACTGCTTCGATTTTTCGCCGCCTCAACTGCATAGTTTCTCCTTATATTCTAAGTATTGCCCCGGTAACTATTTGATGCAAGCGTGAGCTTTTATGATGCTCATTTGTGGCCAATCATAACAGGGGTTGTGTCGGCTGCTTGTTCGTACTGTTCTACTAGCGACCCGGTCACGGGTGCGGCAAAACATAATACTTGGGCGCTGGCGGCGTTTAACGGGAAATGCGCTGATAACTTAGACCAGAGAGGATCATTATGATTGATACCACTCGATAGAACGCCGACAACCTTACCGTCTTTATCCGCAAAACTGGCACCACTCATGC
>CAYUOI010000089.1:0-3050 GCA_964446365.1 uncultured Candidatus Saccharibacteria bacterium
GGCGCAGGCGTTTCATAATTTTCTTTTTGCGCTGGCCTTTGGCTTCTTCGGCTTCCTTGGTAAGTTCATCAATTAATTTGCCTAGATCAACATCATCGAGTAATTCTTTAAGTGCGGCACCGCCCATACCTACGGTAACCAGGTCCTGCACGTCATCAGGTAGATTGCGAAAGTCGGTTTCGCCAATCAAATTGAAGCGCTCCAGCATATCCAGCTGGGTTTTAAGCTGGTCGTAGTCTTTAGTTAACTCATCGATCTCTTTATTCTGGGCTTCAGCCAATGCTTTAACATCGGCTTTGTCATCTTTTGCTTCTTTTTCATAGCGCAAGCGGATAGCTTCTTTAGCGGCTGTAAACTCAGCTTCTTTATCGGCCAGCATCTTGTCGCGTTTATCGGCCTGGACAGACTTAATAATGTAACTAGCGAAATAGGCGACTCTTTCCAGATTTTTAACAGTCATGCCCAGCACCAAACCAATGGCCGACGGCGTACCACGCAAAAACCATATGTGCGCCACCGGGCTGGCTAGATTGATGTGGCCCATGCGCTCGCGTCGTACGATGCTCTTGGTTACAAGCTCGCCGTTTTTGTCTACAGCTGCTTCACGGGACCGCACACCCTTATATTTAGCATCGTGCGGGTTTATATCTTTTACAGGCCCGAATATGCGCTCGCAAAATAGTCCGTCGCGCTCTGGCTTCTGAGTCCTATAGTTGATAGTTTCCGGCTTGGTGACCTCGCCGTAACTCCATTCTAAAATGTCTTCCGGGCTGGCAACGGCCAACCTTACTGCGTCAAAGTCAGCGATGTCTGTACCGTGGTTATATCGTCGTATCATTTTAAGCAGCCTCTTTCTCTTCTTCGTTATCGTCAGCCGAAATCACCGTAGTAGCCGGTATATCGTCTTCTAATTCCATTACTACAAATTCATTGGCAGTTTCTTCTTCACTTACGTCTACGGGCATTGCGCTAGCCGGCGCTACCTCCAGGCTTGGCTGATGTTCGGCCTCGTCTTTGATGTTTTCAGCTAATACGGCTTCGGCATCAACAACTTCGTCAGAAGTAATCAAATCGACTTTCAAACCAAGACCCTGAAGCTCTTTGACAAGCACGTTAAAGCTTTCCGGAACCTTGGGCCCGACAATTTCGGTACCCTTAATTATCGATTCGTATGCTTTAGAGCGGCCATAAACATCATCCGACTTAATAGTCAGCATTTCCTGAAGGGTATTCGATGCTCCGTATGCTTCCAGCGCCCAGACTTCCATTTCGCCAAATCGCTGGCCGCCGTTTTGAGCCTTTCCGCCCAACGGCTGCTGCGTAACCATGGTGTAGGGCCCGGTAGAGCGGGCATGGATTTTATCGGTAACCATGTGGTTCAGCTTAATCATGTACATTGAACCAACGGTGGTTCGTTCCTTAAACGGCTGGCCGTTACGGCCATCATACAGCTGCTGCTTGCCATCATCAGGCAATCCAGCTTGACGCAGCAGTTTCTGGATATCTTCAATCGGCACGCCGTCAAAGCTCGGGCTGGCCACTTTCATGCCCAGAACGCGAGCTGCCATTCCGAGGTGGGTTTCAAACAGCTGGCCGATGTTCATACGGCTTGGCACGCCCAACGGGTTTAGAACAATATCAACAGGGGTACCATCTTCCATAAATGGCATGTCTTCAGCCGGCAGAATACGCGCAATTACGCCTTTATTTCCGTGGCGGCCGCCCAGTTTGTCACCGACGGCAATCTTGCGCATCTGGGCTACAAAAACCTGGATCTGCATAATTACGCCGGCTTTAAGCTCGTGTCCGTTGGCGCGGCTAAATACCTTTACGCCAACTACCTTGCCATGCTTACCGTTACTCATACGCTGCGATGTATCGCGTACTTCTTTGGCTTTTTCACCAAAAATGGCGCGTAGAAGTCGTTCTTCGCTAGAAAGTTCCTGTTCGCCTTTAGGCGTAATTTTGCCAATTAGGATATCGCCAGGATGAACTTCGGCGCCAATACGGACGATGCCGTCTTCGTCTAAATGACGAAGAGCTTCTTCGGAAACGTTAGGAATATCGCGGGTAACAATTTCCGGTCCCAGTTTGGTCTCGCGGACTTCAACCATAAAATCAACGATATGGACTGAGGTTAAGGTGTCGTCTTCAACCAATTTGCGCGATATAATTATGGCGTCTTCAAAGTTGTAACCGGCCCAAGGCATAAAGGCTACGAGTAAGTCTTTACCAAGCGCCAGTTCGCCAGCCTCAATGCTCATGCCTTCAATTATTACGTCGCCGGCTTTAACTTTGTCGCCACTACTGACAGCTACGTGATGGTTAATGCTGGTGCCTTCGTTACTGCGGACATAATGAAGCGGTTGATAGGTTGCCTTGCGGCTTTTATATTGAACTACCACTTCGTCAGCGGCAGCCTTAAGGACTTCGCCATTTTCTTCCGCTAAGATTACCTGACCGCTGTTGCGTGCAACAGATTCTTCCATGCCGCTACCGACTATCGGTGCTGACGGATGGATTAGCGGCACGGCCTGGCGCTGCTGGTTACTGCCCATCAGCGAGCGGTAAACGTAGTTTTTTTCAACAAATGGAATTAAACCGGCGCTGGAGCCAATAATTTGGCGCCGCGAAGCGTCCATATGAGTAACCTCATTAGAATCAACTTCTCCGGATACAAGATTACGACGGGCGCTAACGCGTTCGTTTACAAAATAACCATTGTCGTCTACCAATTCTCCAGCGCTCGCTATAGTAGCCGATTCCTCTTCAGAAGCATCTAAATAAAGAACTTCATCGCTGACTTTTGCTTTAACCGGCCAAGTCACTTGGTCCTTAACGGCTTCCAGCCGCTTGGCATCCGCCGCGGTAATTTTGACTCCGGCCTTAACAATAACTTTACCCTTATCATTCTCCAGATTAACTGCGGCAATATGGCCGGCGGCGCTTTTGGCGGGAACGGCATTAATCACGCGGCGGTACGGTGTTTCGATAAAGCCGTAGTCGTTAATGCGAGCGTAATTAGCCAAGTTTAAAACTAGGCCGATGTT
>CAYUOI010000090.1:0-3014 GCA_964446365.1 uncultured Candidatus Saccharibacteria bacterium
CGAGAGCATGAGCAATAGCTGAATGCTCGGGCCAGTCGCCAAAAACTTCTTGCCGTAATTTATCCAAACCGCCCATGATCAGTTCGGCCGCATCCCCTGCTGAGATTTTCATGGCTTCGCCTACTTGTTCGGGCGGATAACCATAGGTGCCATAGAGAATTAGAGCAAACGCTTCGCGCTGGGGAATGCTGTCCAGCCCCTGGTCAAAGCGTCTTTGAAACTGTTTCTCGCTACCCCAGCGCATGAGCCCCCGGTTTTTTACACAAGACCGTAGAATAGCAGGACTAACTGGCTACTGAAAACACTTTTCTATCAATACTAAGATAGATCTTTTTTGAGCTGTTCGAATTCTTCTTTGCTGATTTCGCCGGTAGCGTAGCGCATTTTGGCCACGCTCAAAGCGTCCTTGCCTGGTTCATCTTTATGGTCTTTGGCGTATTTGTTGATTAGCAGCACCAGGCCGTAAATAACAACCGCCCAAAAAACGACTGCCATTGCGACAAAGACTAAATGTACCCATGGATAAGGATGATCTAAGCGGACTGGACCACCACCGTCATAATAGGGTTGTAAGCGCATAATTAAGCTCCTTTAATAATCGCAGATTATCATCATGGACTGAGCTTTAGCTGAGATATGCCAGCTTGCGCAGTTGCCGTTTGATGCGCCTGGCATCGGCCCGGTTATATGAATTTTTATGAACATAAGCCTGCAGTATGTCGTTGTCGGACGACTCCATAAACTTGCCGGCGAATTTATTTTGTCTAAATTTCATTTTGCCCTCCTTGTCGGTTATAGCGGACTATTGCCAGCATAGGACGACAGCCTGAAGTTTGACTGAAGCTACGACACGCAATATTCTAAGTTACTTCTCAGCCTACGCGCTACAATAAGACTATGCGTATCTTGATAGTTGAGGACGAACATAAGCTGGCCAACGCAGTTAAACAAGGCTTAGAACAGCAGTCTTACGCTGTTGATGTGGCTTATGACGGCGACCGGGGGCTAGCAATGGCCACCACCGAACCCTATGACCTGATTATTCTGGACCGCATGATGCCCGGCACAGTTGACGGCATCGGTATATTGCAACTACTGCGTAAAGACCACAACCATACTCCGGTTTTGCTGCTAACTGCCAAAGATAAAGTATTAGATAAGGCTTACGGTCTGAATACCGGCGCGGACGACTATCTAGTGAAACCTTTTGCTTTTGTGGAGCTGATTGCCCGCGTGCGGGCACTGCTGCGACGGCCGCGAACGGGCAGTAGCAACAAATTAATTTATCAGGACCTGGAACTTGACCCAGAAAGCCTGCTTGTTAAGCGCGGCGGCAAAACTTTAGATCTGACTGCCAAAGAATTTGCATTACTGGAATATCTAATGCGTAACCCCGAGCGGGTAGTTACCAAAGATACTCTCATTCAACATGTGTGGAATTACGACGCTGACGTTTTGCCTAACACGGTCGAGGTTTATGTCGGTTATTTACGCAACAAAGTCGATAAACCGTTTAAATCAGAACCACTTATCAATACGCGGCGCGGCTTTGGCTATTATTTCGGAACCAAACCGTGAAGTTGCATGAAGGCGCCCTGAAACTGGCCGGTTTGTACCTAGCTATCATGATGGCTATAAGCCTTTTCTTTAGTCTGGTTATTTATGAGCAGTCAATTCGGGATTTGGACAGGGGATTACGCGGACCGGTGCAAGCATATTTATTTGATGAGCTGACACCCAGCGGACTTAGGGTTTCAAGAAACCAGCTGCAGACTGAGTTCGAAACACGCTATCAGGAAGCCAAAGATCATGTTCTGGGACGGCTAGTAATAACCAATCTGTTCATCCTAATGGGCGGCGGCGCGCTAGCCTATTACCTGGCGCTACGAACATTGCGCCCGATTGAGGAGGCCCATGAAGCCCAAAACCGTTTTACGGCTGACGCCAGCCACGAGTTGCGCACCCCAATTGCCGCCATGCGTACCGAAAATGAAGTAACTCTAATGAATCCGCACTTAACGCTAGCCCAGGCCCGCACTCAGTTAAAAAGCAACATTGAAGAACTGGAAAAGCTGACGGCACTATCGGAAGGTCTTTTAAAGTTGGCAAGCTTTGACCAGGCGGAGTTGAGCCAACAAAAAGTATCGCTCGATGATGTCGTTGAACAGGCAATCAGCAACGTACAAGCCGAGGCCGATACTAAAAATATTGATATAGAAAAAAATATTGGACCGGAACTCACAATAGCCGGCGACCGCTCCAGTCTGGCAGAAGTTTTTACCATACTACTGGACAACGCCATTAAATATAGTGCAGCAAAGACTACAGTTCAGGTTCGCGGCAGCCAGGATTCTTATGATATTGCGGCCGAAGTGATTGACCAGGGTATTGGCATCAAGACCAGCGATATGGCACAAATATTTGATCGTTTTTACCGGGCCGATAACGCCCGCAGCAAACAAAACGCCGGCGGCTACGGCTTGGGATTGGCCATTGCCAGCAATATTATTGAACTGCATCATGGCACCATCAGTGTCGCCAGCCAGCCAGGCAAAGGCTCAACCTTCAAAGTCAGTCTGCCGGCAGCCGACTAAAACTTAATATCATAAAACAATAGGTTATACTGAAGCATAGATACGGAGGTATTATGCGCGGACCAATAGATTATATAATTGTCGGCTTTGAAGGTAACAAATTTAACGGAAGTGTTTTGAAAGCTCTAGGCGAGGCCATTGATAGTGGTGTTATTGACCTGGTGGCTCTTGCAGTAGCCGTTAAGGATAAAGACGGCAACGTCACAACTTTGGATATTGCCAATCTTGGCGACAGCTACGCGGTGGAATTTGCCACCAAGTACAAACCGCAATCAAGCGCTATTACCGAAGAAGACATTACTGAGATGTCAGACTTGCTAGAAAACAATACAGCCGCCGGCTTGTTAGTTATTGAACAGTTGTGGGCCAAGCCGCTTAAACAAGCGCTTTTAGATGCTAACGGTGTTTTGGTTGCAGAAG
>CAYUOI010000091.1:0-2967 GCA_964446365.1 uncultured Candidatus Saccharibacteria bacterium
AGTTTAAAATCGCTGCCGGTTTGGGTGCCGGCCGGTACTTTCATTTTGACCGGGCCATCAACAGTCTCTACCTGAATTTCGGTGCCCAATGCCGCATCAACCATGCCAATATGTTCCTGGCTCAGTATCAAATCGCCCTCGCGGGTGAATTTTTTATGCGGCTTTACGCGGACATTAACGTATAAATCGCCTTTTGTGCCGTTACCAATTGCTTCACCGTGCTCGCGCAAGCGGATAATGGCGCCGTCATCTACACCGGCCGGAATTTTAAGAGTAATGGCTTGTTTTTTGCGTTGGGTACCGCTGCCGCGGCAAACGCTACAGATTTTCTCGGGAATTTTGCCTTTGCCTTTGCAGGTCGGACATACCGTGGCCTGCTGAATGTTGCCGAACATGGTCCGCGTAACAGTAACCACCTGTCCGCTGCCCTTGCACTGTTCACATTCTTTTAGCTCATAACCAGGCTCAACTGTGCTGCCTTTACAGTGCTCACAGGTATCTTCAAGACTTAGATGTAGTTCGACTTCGGTACCAAAAACGGCCTGCTCAAAACTGACGGTAACTTCGGTTTCAACGTCGCGGCCGCGCGATGGCTGTTGCTGGCGGCGGCCACCACCGAAATTGCCACCAAAGAAATTTTCAAAAATATCGCCCAGTCCAAGGTCACCAAAGTCAAAATTGACGTTCTGGCCCTGGCCAAAGCCACCGAAACCGGCAAACGGATTGCCGTCGCTGGCAGCGCTGGAGCCGACACCGGCGTGGCCGAACTGGTCGTAACGTTTGCGTTTTTCACTGTCTTTTAGGACTTCATAGGCTTCATTGGCTTCTTTAAACTTAGCCTCATCGCCGCCCTCTTTATCGGGATGCAATTCAATAGCCTTTCGCCGGAAAGCTTTTTTTATTTCATCAGCAGACGCGGACTTACCTACCCCTAGTACTTCGTAATAATCACGTTTTGCCATTAATTTACTTTCCCGGTAACTTTAAGCAGTATACCAACCAGCATCCGCACATCATCCATGCCTGGCACTGACCCGTTTGCTTTATCTTGGTTGAGATTTGCACGAACCTTTTCTTGATTCATGGTTTTTTCACCGGGCCCTGGAACGATTACACCCGCACGGGTAAGCACTCCGTCCACGATCCGAAAATAGCGTGTTTGTCGTTCGCTATCTAGAGTTTCAATCATACCGACTGCCACAACATCACTCGACCCACCATCATGTTTTGGAAACATCCTCCTAGATGCCACCAGAGCAAGATTTTCCTGTATCCGCTCAAAAAAAGGGGCACCAACTTCAGTCGGTAACCTTTCTCCAAATTCTTGCCAGCCAAAAATAGTAAGGTTAATTCCTTCAACAGAATTCGGAATTGAGTGATCAATAGCCATTATTTTTCCGAATCGTCTATGATTTCACCATCAAGCGTTTCCACAATGGCCTCTGCAGCTCGGAGTGGATCAATGTCAAAACGATCATTCACAAGCATACCAATACGCACAGACCTTTCAGCAAGGTGTTCTACTGGTAAATCAGGTTTCTGCTGAGACAGAATGTCATAGACTAGCATACCCTCATCACGGCCAAAATCGCCGCTTGGATCGGGACTAGGAAATAGATCATTCGGGTTGCTTGGCCTGCTCACTAATTTTCTCCTATCCTATATCCGTTGAACCAGGCTCTATACCAAAAGATGCCATTAGTGTTTCGAGTATATTATTTTTTTGAGTCCAGCGAATAAAGTCCTGCTGACGTTTTTGCTCTTCCTTAGAAATTTCGACCGGTTCTGGTGTTTCAGCACCCATTATTTCTCTCCTGTCTCCGTTTCTCTGTTGGAGTGAATAGGTGGTTGGATGGCTTTTTCGGGATTATCCAAGTAATCGGCCGCAACATCTGGGGCTTCCGATAGTAGACCAAACAATACCGCACCTCGTGCTACGGCTTCAGCGCTGTGTTTACGGTGGGGGCGGGCTTCACTATCCGGCTGCTCATCTAATGGCTCAACCGGCGGTTGGAACCTCTCATTGAGCGGTATGATTTTTGGCATTACTTTTCTCCCTCGATTTGGGCGGCCACTGCAGCAGCACCTTCCATGACTAAGGGTAGGATGCGCTCATCCCACAACCCTGTTATCTTTTCTTGATCTTCTTCGCGCTTAAAAGACAAACTTTCAATAGGTCTAATACGACCAAAAGTCCTAAAGCTGCCTCTACCCAATACGTCTATAGCAACCGTATCAATGTCTTTGGGTTCACCAAATGGTTCTTCACTATGAAAATTAACATTATAGACTAGCCCCTGTTCTAGGTCGCGTACCCGCATAAAGCTAGGACGATCCAATAACTTTCCATCACTTTTCTTGCGCCTTACTTCTATGTCTGGAAATTGGTCTATCTCCATCAATGTGCGCTGAGTTCTAGGCGCGATGTAAGCGCTTACGGAACTATGTGCAACCCAGAGTCTATTACTGTACCGGCTATTTCGCTGGGACAAAAAGCCGTAGACGCTGGCAGCCCCAAGCGCCATTCTGTATACTGTCTGCGCTTCGGCGCTAAGCGGCTGGGTAATTGTTTCTGCCATTACTTTTCCTCCTTATCATCGACGACTTCGCCCTCAACCGGCTCTTCTTTATCTGATTTCTTGCCGTCAGACTTGGGGTTTTCATCTTCACTGCCCGCGCCTGATTCTGCAGCATCTTTCTGCTCGTACATTTTGGCGCCAATCGGCATCAATACATCGTTTAGTTCTTTGGCAGCTTTTTCCAGTGCGTCCTTATCGGCCTTGTCATCGGCTACTACTTTTTTGGCGGCTTCAATGGCTTCGTCAATTTTCTTAACATCCTCTTCCGCCAGCTTGTCTTTATGGTCAGATTTGAGCTTTTCAGCTTGGTAAACGCTGGAGTCTAAAATGTTACGGGCTTCGACGGCTTCGCGTTTTTGCTTGTCCTCATCAGCGTGAGCTTCGGCTT
>CAYUOI010000092.1:0-2960 GCA_964446365.1 uncultured Candidatus Saccharibacteria bacterium
GAGCTGAAGTTCTGGAACTCATCAACATAGAGTGAAAAGTCAGGACGGTGGTCCGAATTGGCCCGGCTCATGGCGGCAGCCTGGAATTTCATAACGAAGATCATACCCAGCAGCTTGCTGTTAAGCTCGCCACTACGACCCTTACTGAGGTTAACCAACAGAATCTTGCCGTCATCCATGATTTCGCGCAAGTTAAAGGCACTCTTGGTCTGGCCAATGATATTACGCATCATCTCATTAGATAAGAAGGCGCCGAACTTACTGACAAACCAGCCCAGCACCTCGCTCTTGTGGTAGTCGCTGGTCTGGGCCATTTCCTTGTTCCAGAAATCCAGCACGGTCTGGTCAGTAACGTGAGCCTTAAGCTGACGCTCATACTGCTTGTCGGTAAAGACTTTTGGAATATCAATAAAGGTGCCGCCCTCGGGATTGGCCATGACGGTTAATGCGGCGTTTCTAAACCAGTGTTCGTAGCGCGGACCAATAATTCCCTGGTGCTGCGGGTCGTAGAGCTTGTAGAGCATGTTAATGGCTTCCTGGATCAAAAAGTCGCGCTGGTCCGGGCTGTAGAATTCAAATAAGTTTAGTCCCAGCGGGTAATCCATATCGGCCGGACAGAAATAGACGACGTCCTCAGTGCGCTCTTTAGGCACCATGGCCAGCAGGCGCTCGGCGGCATCGCCGTGCGGATCAATAAAGGCAAAACCACGGCCGCTGAGCATGTCCTGCAGGGCCATGTTTTCCAGGAAAGTTGATTTACCAGTACCGGTCTGACCAACGGCATAGACGTGGCGGCGACGGTCGTCTTCGCTCAGGCGAATTGGCTTTTTAACACCACGGAAGATGTTATAGCCCAGCAGTATGCCTTCATCCGGAATGTTGCGCGGACCATCCACCTGCTTGGATGCCTGGCGTTCCAGTTGCGACGTCGGAATGTTGCGCTGATCGGGAAAGTGGAACAGCGTAGCCAGCTCAACCGAATTGAGCACGTTGCTATTATTTTCCGGCGGGAAAAAGCGCAGTATGTAAGCCGTCACAAAACTCTCAATGTCCTTGGCCGGCGAGTACTTAAAGCCATTCTTACCGGGCGCGTCAAACAAAGCAAAGCTGGCAACAATGTTATTAAGGATGGCCTGGGCCCGTTGCGAAATATTTGAACTGGCCACTACGCGGATCTGAACTTCGTAGCCAGGGTGGCGGGTTTTATCGTCTATGGCATCAAGCACGGCTTGCTCCATGCTGCTCAGTTCCGGTTTCTTATCACCGCCCCCGCCCTTTGGTTCCGGTGGTTTGTTAACGGCCGTTATGGCTTCTTTGCCTATGCTCAGGGCGCGGTCCAGTCCCTTTTTACTTTCATTACCCTTGCGTTTCTTGCCGGCAATAGCCGAAGCTTTCTTGCGCCAACCCGGATCAGCCGGCCGCATCAGTATCTGGATACCGGCGCCATCTTCTTTATCGAGAGTGGACATGGCATTTAGCAGCGACTGCATGGCGTCGCGCTTCAGGTCTTGAAAGGTGGCAATTGGATAGGCGTAATTTTCCTTTAAGGTAAGCTCACCGCCAATAGTACCGCTGATTTTACCGACCGGACTGAAGATATTATGTTCAGCGACCTCTTCCAGCCGAGCCGCCGGATATGCGCTAACCACCGCCTGCTTAACAACCTCAACCAATGCCACAGGCACGGCCGCGTAATAATGCACAAAACCGCGGGCACCGACAATCTCAAAGCCGAAGTGCCTCTGACCGTAAAAACGGCTTTTAAAGCCCTTCTGAAGCGTGCTGGCGATAATATTGTAGATAACCTGGGCCTTGCTAATATTCTCATCAACTAGATCACGGACATCACGGCCGGCGGCATCGGTATCTTCGCTAGGTGGTGGCAAATGGATTAGCAATGGCACCATTTTAAGACCGCGCTCGAAGTTTTTCTGTTCACGCAGTAATTTGCGCGAATGGAAGTATATAACCAGGCCGACCACTACAATGAGGGCCAGTAGTATGAAAGCGATGATTAAAAAAACGTTCATATTATTCGTCTGTTAAGCGAACTTCTTTACCGTACCGCTTCTTCATATAGTCAGCTTTAAATTCATTCAGCTGCTTATTCTGCTGATGGGGATCCTCGCGCGTACGGTTAACTATAGCCTTGGCCTTATCGACCCATTCCTTTTCAATCAGATCAACATCGTCAGCCATAACTGGCGACACGTCACCAAGCGCGCTAGCCGATACGGCTGGTGTTGGATCTGTAATTGGCGCCATGGCAGTACCGGGATCTGGTGCGGCTGATGTTGCCGGCACTGCCGGCAAGCTGGTACCTGGTAATTCAGCCTGTTTGCTGGCTTGTTCGGCTGGCATAGGTGCGTTCTCGGCCGCTGGCACAACAGGCGTGGCCTCGCTGCCTGACGGCGCGGGCAATTCAAAACCTGGCTGGTTGGGTGAAGATGGACTCATATCTTCTTATTATTATAACAGCCTACCCAGGTAGATGTAAGCGTTTTAGGCACGGCTGAAATTGGTTCGGCTAATGTAAACCAACAGAGCCAGAATAAAGACAGCCATTATAAATCCATCTCTGGCAGTAAGCTGGTCTATGGAGCGCAAAATTAACAGCATCACCGGCAGCCAGGCAGCACCGCCGGCTATAAACAATCGTTTCCTGCGTGACAGTCGTTGAGTCAACGGTAGATACTTAATAACAGTGTTAAAAGTTGCCAGCAAGGCCACAAAAAGTAATGCAAACGGCACCATTACTATCAGTAAAGACGCATTAAAGGGGTTAGTCGTAAATAAAACTATCATTAGCGCTGCATAAATGGCCAGAAGCCAGATAACCTTTTTCAGTGAGACAACGTGTTTCATGACTTAATAGTACTCACTGTTTATGCTTTGGCAAAGTGCCCTACCTGTTTATTTATTCGTATATTTTATAAAACAAAAAAGAGCCAAGGATGGTA
>CAYUOI010000093.1:0-2905 GCA_964446365.1 uncultured Candidatus Saccharibacteria bacterium
GCCGTAAATGCGGGTTGGGCAGGGTAATAATATCTTCTTTGGTTGCCATTCACAGCAGTATACCGTATCTGTTAAAGGTTGCGAAATAACGTTGGGAAGAGCAGCCCGAGCAGAAACCACGCTTTTTGCCCGGCGCGATGAGAAACCCGAGCCGGAGGTTCCCTTTGACCTGTGTGACAGGCTTAAAGGGCCGCGCATGGGTGTCTCATTTTTTATAACAAATTGACCGGGTCGAGGTCGCAGATGACGTTACTAGGCAGGTTTGGTAATAGATCCAGGAGATGTTGGCGATTGCGCGCTTTAAATACTAGCTGCCACTCATATTTACCGGCTACTTTTTCATAAAAAGCCGGGCTGGGCCCGATAACCTGAACCGGTTTTTGGAGTTGGCGCAGATCATTAGCCAACTTGCTGGCTGCCGCTTCAACCGATTGGCGGCTGGCGCGCCTAATAGATAGCTTCATTAGAAAGACAAACGGCGGGAATAGAAATGCTTCGCGCTCTTTAAGTTGTTCACCGTAAAACATTTGCCAATCCTTATTTAGCGCCGCCTGCACTGCGGCGCCATCCGGCCGGTACGTCTGAATAATAGCCGTGCTTTTACGGTGGCCGCGGCCAACCCGGCCGATAACCTGATTAAGCAGCTGGTAGGTTCTTTCCTCGGCCGTGTAATCGGGCATGTAAAGGCTGCTATCGGCCAGGACAACACCAACCAGGCTTAGTCGAGGCAAATCAAGCCCCTTGGCCAGCAATTGTGTACCAACAATAATATCGACCTGACCGGCTTTAACGGCGGCGTAATGCTGCTCAAAACGCTCATCCTTGGTGCTGTCGCTGTCAAAGCGCTGAACCTTAGCTTTAGGGAACAGCTTTTGCAGACTGTCCATTAGCGACTTCGTGCCGATGCTCTTAAACAATAGCTCGGTACTATGGCAAACCGGGCACTGGCTAGGGGTATCCGCCCGGTAACCGCAGGTATGGCAAAGCATCTGGTGGCTGTCGCCATGATAAGTTAGCGGCAGATCGCAGCGCGGGCATAGCGCTTGCCAGCCGCAAGCCTGGCACATTACCAGGCGGGCGGTGCCGCGCCGGTTCAGGAACACCAGCGACTGCTCTTTGTTTTTCAGCGACTGCTCAATTGCGGTTATAAGCTCATTTGAAAGGTGTGAATCACGGCTTAGCTGGGTCCTGTCCCGCAAGTCCACTACTCTTATTTCCAAATCGGCCGGCTGGCCGGTGGCCAGCTCTGTCATGGCAATAATAGGGGCTTTCTTGGCTTCGGCTAGATAATATTCAGCTATTGTAGGTGTAGCTGAGCCTAGTACAAGCTGCGCCTTATGTATGCGGGCCAGTTGGCCGGCTACGCGCACTGTCTGGTAGTAGGGTGCCTGCTCTTGTTTGTAAGCTGGTTCGTGGAACTCATCTATAACTATTAAGCCGATGTTATTAAGGGGTACAAACAAAGCAGAGCGCGGCCCGATAATTACCAGGGGTTTGTCTGACAACAGGGCGCTCAGCCAGACTTTACGCCGCTGCGCCTCTGTAAGATTGGAATGTATTACCAGTACGGTAGCATTAGGCAGACCGTGTTGTATCTCAGCGGTCAGCTGAGGCGTTAAGCTAATTTCGGGGGTCAGGATTATTACAGACCGGCCATCATTCACTTGTTTGGCTGCTAGCTCGATATAAACCCTGGTTTTACCGCTTCCGGTACTACCAGCTAGCAGGATAGTACTAGTCTTATGATCCTTAATAACACCTAGGGCCTTTGATTGATCGGCCGTTAATGGCGGCAAAGACTTCTTTGGTGTGGCTGACTTTTCGGCAGCCGGTGAATGAAGCTTTTGCGGTAGACCGGCCGGCAAAAAAAGTTGGGCCAATAATCCAAGCGGTGCTGGATAGTAAATTCTGAGCCATTCGATTAATTGTAGGCTGCTGGCTGGTAGGGTTGGCAGATCAACCGCTTCGCTTATTGGCTTAGTCGCAAAATTTGGCTTTGGCACCTTGGCCATGACAATGCCCAAGGCCGGACGATTGCGGACCTGAATTCGAACGATACCGCCAATTGGTAATGAATGTTCGGACGAATAGGTCAGGTAGTCTGAACCCTGATAGCTATGCATTCTTGCCAGCACCTCGTAATACATATAACCATTATGGCAGATATAAGTTTCCAAACCCGCGTAATCGCCAGCGGGCGACCAGCTGAACTTGGTGGCAGGCCGGCGATTACGAAAGTTTGGTATTGAAATGGGCAAGATTGCCGACTATACTAAATACCACGTTGTACTTACAACAATATAAAAGCTTATGTTAGACGTCTTTATCACATCAAGGGTGCGCCGCAAAATTCTGGTTGTCTATGCCAAGTATCCGGACTTTAAAACCCATGTCCGCGGGCTGGCTAAACTGATTAAAGAAGATGCCGGTAACATCCAGCGCGAACTGAAACGGCTGGAAAAGATCGGTTTCCTGATTTCCGAGAAGCAGGGCAATACTAAGATTTACCACACTAATAAGCACTTTATAATTTTCAAAGAACTCCAGAGCATAGTGTTGAAGTCACAACGCGCTACCCAACGCAAAACACCGTACTCATAAACCGCGGGTCCTGCCAGCCGGTCCGCCCCAAAAATTTTTTGCTGTAAAACAAAAACATTTTCGGGTGCTGCCCCGCCGACTGTCACCCACGGTTTATAGACGCGGACTCAACACCTTGCAAAAAACTAGTTTAATCTGTAAAATGGCCAAGATATGATTCAAGTTACTAAGAAAGACCCTAAGGAATCGCTGGAAAGCTTACTGCGCCGGTTTAACCGTAAAGTGCAGCAGTCCGGCACCGTAGCTACTGTTAAGCAGGGTCAATATTTTGAGAAGCCGACCAGCAAGCGCGACCGCCGTAAAA
>CAYUOI010000094.1:0-2839 GCA_964446365.1 uncultured Candidatus Saccharibacteria bacterium
ACCTTAGAGCCGCCAGCGGCGGTTACGGTCTGGAAAGTCTTTAAAGCGGTCTTAAGCTGGCGCTTGGTACGCACATTACGGGCAGTCGCCCGGCGGGAGGTACGCACACGCTTCTTGGCTGACTTAATAATCGGCATTAGGAAAAGTCCTTTTATTCGAGGCTCAACTATACAGAGGTGGACCGTATTTGTAAAGTGTTAGTCAGATAAGCATTACTATTTACTGTGAGAGAGAAATATGATACTTTACGAATGTAAATCCCCTAAAATAAAAAATCCATGGATCAACAAGCCAAGCAACAGATAGCTGAACGGTTAAAAACCGCCAACCATATATTAGTTTCGGTCAGTACCAATCCATCGGTTGACCAACTGGCGGCTTTAATTGGTTTTACGCTGTTATTAAACAAAATGGGCAAGCATGGCACCGCTGTGTTCAGCGGCCAGGTGCCCAGCACGTTGGAATTTCTGAAACCGGAAGACACGCTGCAGAAAAACACCGATAGTCTGCGCGATTTTATTATTGCCCTGGATAAGGCCAAAGCCGACAAATTGCGCTACAAGGTTGAAGACAAGGTAGTCAAAATCTTTATTACGCCTTACCGGACTTCGCTTAGCGAAAAAGATCTAGATTTCAGCCAAGGCGACTTTAACGTCGATGCAGTAGTGGCACTAGGCGTTAAAGAGCAAAAAGACCTTGATGAGGCAATAGTGGCCCACGGCCGAATTCTGCACGATGCAACCGTCATGTCCATTAATACCGACACCAAGGGCAATTTGGGCACTATCAACTGGAACGAGCCGGACTACAGTAGCCTCTGCGAACTATTATTCGGTCTCGGCGAAGAATTAGGTCCGAACCTATATGATGCTCAAATGGCTACGGCATTTCTTACCGGAATCGTGGCCGAAACCAAGCGTTTCAGTAATGACAAAACCAGCCCGCACACCATGACAGTGGCCGCCCGCCTGATGGGCCTTGGTGCCAACCAGCAACTTATAGCTACCAAACTAGATAAAGAAGCCACCCCGGAAGCTCCTAAACCCCCTTTAGAGAAACCAAAGCCGGAACCGCCTAAAAAAGAAGTCAAAAAGCCGCTGCCGGTAGAGAAAAAAGCTGAACCTGAAGTCAAAAAGCCATCTGATGGTTCGCTAAAGATTGACCACACGCCACCACCACCGGCACCGCTGTCAGATGAGGCCAATGATGACCAAATAGACATAGACTACAAGGGAACACTCAGCTATAAGGCAGAAGAGGCTAGAAAAGCGGAAGAAGCTAAGAAGGCCGAAAATGACAAGAAAAAGGATGAAGAACCGTCGCGCTTAGCACTTGACCCGCCTTCAATGGGCGGTCAGCTTACTGCCAACAGCGAACCGGAACGCTATGATCCCAGCACCGACCCAATGACTTTGCCGCAGGTTGCGCCGCCGCTTCTCAGCCGCAAAGATCCGACTCCGACATTAAATGAAGCACTTAGCGGTACCGAAGACGAGGAAATTAAGCCAGTTGAACCTGTGCCGGATCCACAAGACGCCCGTAGCGCCGTAAACGAAGCGCTCAAAAGCGGTCCCGTCCAAGCTCTTGAACCAATTGAGGCACTAAATGCCCAGCCGGTAGATTTAAGTAGTGAACCGGCATCAAGTACGCCACCGTCACCAGCGCCTGAACCCGCTGCGGCTCCGGTGCCACCTGCCATGCCTTTTCAACCGCCTACGGTGACAATTCCGGCCCCAGTGCCGCCGGCAACTCCGGTGTTGCAGCCGTTCATTCCACCTAGCATTTCGTTGCCGCCAACACCTATGGCACCGCCTACTAACACGTCAGGTCCAGCCACCCCGCCGCCACCCGTGCCGCCGCCAATGATGCCGCCGGCCTTTGGCACGCCCAACACTGACGACGATACTGTTACTACACCTCCGCTCGCGCCCCTATAAGAGGGAATTAACATTGCAAAAATATCTGGATGTGTTAAAACACTCTAATGGCAAGAGTTGGTATTGAAACTTTTGAAAGTAGAAGCTCCCAATTGATAGTTAGAGGAGTGGCCGTGGCATTAGCCGCAACACTATCCTTTACGGCTTGTAGCAGTTCCGACAAACCGCCAACAGAACACCCTCAGGCTGAGACTTCGCACAACAATGATTTTCCACGAGAAATAAGTGATAAGCATAATTTGGCTACGGTTGAACTTTACGGTAACGCCAAAGCAGATAATTTATTTAGTTACTGTAGTGCAACGCGTATTGGGCCAACCACTTTTTTGTTTGCTAAACACTGTACGTTTACTAACTCTATGCTCGACAAGGATATTAAGCAGCCTTACGATGCCATTAGTGCCGGTCTGCCACTACCTACTTATAGTGTCGTTAGCGGCGATTTCAAAACCGGGGTAACCGTCAAGCCGAATGTTAGTTCTATAGTTCTAAATCCGGCAGGTGAAGATGTGGCGATTTTTAGCGTAGATAACACCCAGAATTTAGATAAAATTCCGATCATGCCCGTTGCTAACGAGCAAGACATAGATGCTCTTAAACCTGGTGATCTTATGAGCGTTGTAGGCTATCCGGCGCTGTTTGATGGGCAACGGTTCCCATATCAAGCGGAATTTGTTGGTCGCGCGACCGGTGCAATGCTAAATGACCAGGGAGTAAACGGGACGCCTGACTCTGAATATCTAGCTTTCGCTGTAAACGATTTTAATGGCAGTAACATACTTCCTGGTGGTTTTTGCCAGGGCGGCGGCATGAGTGGTTCCAGTTTTGTGGATAAAGACGGTAAGGTAGTCGGCGTTCTATCGAGTGGTATCAATCATAATGATCCTCTCTGGTCTAAGTTA
>CAYUOI010000095.1:0-2837 GCA_964446365.1 uncultured Candidatus Saccharibacteria bacterium
GTTTCTGTTTTAGGCGGAGGAGTCTGTTGCGGCGGTGGAGGCGTGGCTGTTGGGATGGCAGTTACCGGATTACCGCACGACATAATAACTGCAAAGAGAAACTTGCTGCCGTCCATTTTAACCAGTGCGCTCAACGGACTGCTAACGAAAGATTCGCTCGGCGGCCGCCGAAAGGCCGCCCCACCGGCTATAGAAGTATCGCTGGCGGCCATGCGTTGGCGTCCAGCGGTCATTGCATTATTAGCAACCAAATCATATCTACCACTAGCATTTTGCACATAGACATCATTACTAGAGGTTACGCGACCCAGTACAAGGCCGTTCAAAGCACCGCAGTCTATGCCGAATGCCTGGAATATAGCTTGTGTGTTATTGGCGTTGTCGGCACACTTCTGCTGCAGCGTACTTTCGCTGGAAACACCGCATCTGATCACGGCGTTATCGTCGCAGTCAGCCGCACGCGCATTGCGAAAACCGGTTATTAACCATACATTACCGGCTAAACCGAACATCACCATTGCCAAACCCAGCCATTTCAGACGATTGGCGGTTAACCAACTCTTGAGCATAATTCCTCCTTAGGTGCATCTATCAATACACCAAGGGTAGTCGAGCGTGGGTAATCCGACTGTGAATAATTTAACAATCTAAGGTTATTACAACGTAGTTGTCAGCGGGTTGCGGCCGTAGGCGCTGAATCCTTCTTTGTGACAGCCGAAGTTTTTGGCGCGGCGTTTAAGCGAGACTTGGCAAAGCTGAAGCCAAAAGTACTGCCCTTGCCCTCTTGGCTGCGAAAGATTATGGCGCCACCTTGGGCAACAATCACCTTTTTAGCCATGAACAGCCCTAGGCCAGTGCCGTCCGGACGAGCCTTTTTGGCATTATTAGCGCGATAAAACTTACTAAACAAATGGTGCTGGTCTGCCTTTGGTACGCCCAGGCCATCATCTACAACCATAAATTCAACTGTGTCAGGGTTATCTACTAGTTTGACTTCAATATGCCCACCGGCAGGCGTGTAATATATGGCGTTGTCTATAAAATTCATAATAACTTGGCGTATTTTAGTTTCGTCAAGCATAAGCACAGGGAAATCCTTGGGTTTGTTATAAATTAGCTCCAGGTTGCGCCCCTTAGATGTCTCTGTTAACTGGCTAATTTCACCCTCTATGACATCAGCCAGATTACACGGAATTGTTTCTATAACAAATTTGCCCGTTTTTAAGCGCGATACATTTAACAGATCAGCAATCAGATAAACCATTCGCTGCGAGCTAACAAAGGCTTGATTGAGCAGTTTAGCTTGGTCGCTCTTTATTTTACCGGCATCTCCCTCTAAAACCATGCTAAGGTAGCCTTTTACGCTAGTTAGGGGTGTACGCAGTTGATGTGAGGCCATACTGATGAACTCATCTTTTGTCTCGTCTAAAGCCTTAAGCTTCTCGTTTGTATGTCGCAGCTGTCTGGTAGCTACATTAACTTTTTCTTGCAACGTAATAGTGAAATTCTCTATCTCTTCAAATCTAAGCGCATTTTGTATGGCAATGACCAGTTCGTTTGCCATGATATTTATAATTCGAATATCCTGAGAATTAAACAGATTCCCACTTTGTTTTTGTCCTAAAACCAAATATCCCACAACTGAGGATTTTTGCGATCTAGATGACAGTTTTGCGACGACCGAGATATTGGATTTTAGAAGATCTTTCATTAGCTTGTCGTCTTTTTCATATAGTTCGTCTGCAGCTACAACATTATCTTTTATTTGCGGAATTAAATCGTAAAATTCTTGTTTGTCCGTAAACATTTTTGAGTCTACTTGTCCCACTGAAATAACTTTGCTATCCGTAGTTGCGGTTTTTTCAATGCGAAACAGTACATACTCTGTCTTCAAATGTTGCTGAATAATTGCGGCGCTGTCCTTTAAAACTTTATTCATATCGATTGAGGATACAAGCGAGCCATTGAGCTCGTTTAGCAAAACTTGAGGTTCATATGCGTCTCTGTAAAAAAGTTTATTACTTAACTGGTCAAAGAAACTTTTAATGGGCTGAAATGTGAAAGCCAAAAAGACCGCAGCGCCGATATAGGTTAACTGAAGCCCGATTGTGACCTGTTTAATATCAATTATCTGAGATAAAATTCCGAAAAGAATTGCGGAATAGAGCCCGGCAATAGTTGCGAGCGTCAGCACGTACCCTAAAGTTCTAGCTACAATTAATCGAACATCTAAGAAACCATGCTTGATGATGGCGAAGGCAACAAATAACGAAAATAAAAATAGCGAAAAACTTCCGAACAGTATTACGTCTGTATCAACCTTTAATAATGTCAGTATCACCCCTGTAAAAATATTAATTATTATGGCTGCGCTTAAACCAAAAAGAATAAATTTAATCTGATTTTTTTCTCTTTTCTTTGATTTCCTATATTTAACTAGCAATATTATTATTCCAGCTAGAAGATACAGAATACCGAGCACGTCTAATACGCTATAAAGCGGGCCAACTTTATCTGGCTGTACGCCAAAATCTTGTATCGTTACCGAAATTACTTGTAGGTTAGAAAACGAAGTTAATGCCAATAATAGCATTGGCAGAGACAATAATATTTGTTTGGTTCTGTTAATGCGAGAGTTTACTGGAAAAACTAAAGAAAAATAGTAGAAGAATAAAAACATTAGTGCACTGAACAAGCCAGCGAATCTAAGAGACCAAAGTGCAAGTGTCGGCTGTTTGGCCGTATCGCCGACAAATAGTGATAAAAGCCAGAAACCTATAAATAAATTTAGTGCGGCAAAAATTTTATTTTTTAAAACTTTTGGATTATTCAGATAT
>CAYUOI010000096.1:0-2837 GCA_964446365.1 uncultured Candidatus Saccharibacteria bacterium
CCATAATTTACTCCTGGCCCTTTGCCATTTTGCCGCCGTGGCTGCGGAATTTACGTGTCGGCGAGAACTCACCCAATTTATGACCAACCATGTTTTCGGTAACAAATACTGGCACGTGGACTTTGCCGTTGTGCACGGCAATGGTGCGGCCAACGAATTCCGGCGGAATTGTGCAGGCGCGCGCCCAAGTTTTAATAATGGTACGGTCTTCCGCCCCCAGTGCGGCAACCTTTTTGGCTAGCTTAGGATCCACGAATGGACCTTTTTTGAGTGATCTAGACATTTGCTATCTCCTCTTTCCTTGGTGACGAGTTCTGACAATAAACTGACTGGTGTTCTTGCGTCGGCGCGTCTTATAACCGAGGGTCTTCTGGCCCCAAGGTGTTCGCGGATCTTTGGCGGTTCCGTGTCGGCCACCGTCACCACCACCATGCGGGTGGTCTGCAGCGTTCATAACGACACCACGAACTGATGGTCTAAAACCACGGCGGCGGTTGCTGCCGGCCCGGCCGATTTTGACGTTCTGGTGCTGTTCATTACCAATCGCACCCATGCTGGCTGTGCAGTTGATATTAATTAAGCGGACTTCGCCGCTGGGCAATTTGACCTGGGCGTAGGCGCCCTCTTTGGCCACTAACTGGGCGCTATTGCCGGCGCTTCGGACCATCTGGGCACCTTTACCGGGCTGCATTTCAATGGCATGAATAGTGCTGCCAAGCGGAATATTCTTTAATGGTAGACGGTTGCCGCCTTCAATAGCCACATCTTTGCCGCTGCTGATTTTACGTCCGACCTTCATTCCAGTAGTCGCTAATACATAGTGGTAGGTGCCGTTGTCTTCTTTAATGCGGGCAATATGGGCGCTGCGGTTAGGATCGTACTCAATAGCTTCAATAGTCGCAGTTACGCCGTCAGCTAAATTAAAGTTCACAATTCTATAAAACTTGCGGGCGCCGCCGCCACGATGACGAACGGTAATTCGCCCCTGGTTATTGCGGCCGCTTTGCTGTTTCTTAATTCTAATTAATGACCGTACCGGCTTTTTAGCGGTAATTGTAGAAAAGTCGCGCGTAGTCATGCCGCGTTGGCCGGGAGTGGTTGGCTTAACAGTTTTAATAGCCATTATTTCTTCTCCTTAGCCCTCTTCTTGGCGGCTTTATCGGCATCTTTTTTGGCCTTTTCCTCTTCGGCTTCTTCGGCTGCAAAGATTGGAAGCTTGTCACCTTCTTTTAAAAGTACATAGGCGCGCTTGGTATCACTGCGCCGTCCACTGGTACGACGGCGTTTGCTGTACTGGGTTTTAGCTTTGCCTTTCATGTTGGCGACACGGACAGTCTTCACTACTACTCCGTATTGAGCGCCAACGGCCGCAGCCACAGTAAGCCGGTTTGCATCAGCAGGTACATCAAAAACATAGGTGTTGCCCTGCTGGCTCATGCCGTAGGCTTTTTCGCTGATACGTGGCTTCAATACCATAGTCATGCTCATGCTACAGCCTTTTTCTTGCTATCAACCGTTGCCTGTTTGCTAACTGGCTTAAGCCAATCGTGTACGATTTCCAGAGCTTTCTGGCTCATTAAAACGCTATCTGCGTTCAAAAGATCATAAACAGTCAGGTAATTTGCCGGCACGGCGTTAACGTTGGCAATATTGCGGGTGGCGCGCTCAACCAACTCGTCTTTCTGGCTAACAACGATTAGGACATTGCCTTTGGCCCCGATTTTATTCAGTAAAGTAATGGTTGGTTTGGCTTTGCCGTCTTTACACTCAAATGTTTCGATAATACTCAGTTTGCCGTCATCGGCGGCCAAACTTAATGCCTGTCTTAGAGCCTGGCGCTTCATTGCTGTCGGAAGCTGGCGGGTGTAGTTTTGCTCGCCGGTTGGCCCAAACACAATACCGCCGCCGCGCCAGATTGGATTACGAGACGAACCAAAGCGTGCTCGGCCGGTACCTTTTTGGCGCCAAGGCTTCTTACCGCCGCCGCGGACCTGACCGCGCTGTTTAGTTGTAGCGTGGGAATTGCGTGCGTTAGCCAAGTAAACGTCGTAGGCCTGTTTAAGCAGTTGATGACTGTCTGTCTTAACGCCAAATATATTCTTATTCAACTTAGCGGCCGTCGTAGCCTTGTTGCCGGTTTTGGTGTAGGTCAGGACTGCCATTATTCAGCTCCCCTGATCAGCACCAAACCCTTGCGCGGGCCCGGAATTGCACCGGTAATGCCAATTACATTTTTCTCTGCGTCAACCAATGCGATTGTTAAGTTGCGTACAGTAACCTGGTCCTGGCCCATCCGGCCGGCCATTTTCTTGCCCTTAAAAATATGCTGGGGATACATAGACCCGATTGAACCCGGACGTCGATACGACTGTCCGCCGTGCGTTTTGCGGCCGCGGTGGAAGTTATGACGCTTAATCGTGCCGGCAAAGCCCTTACCTTTGCTTATGCCTACGGCGTGTACTTTATCGCCAACACTAAAAACGTCGGCCTTTAGTTCGGTGCCGACGCTTAATTCTTCTGGTAACTCGTCAATCGTAAACTCACGAAGAACCTTGCTCTGCATTTTGGAATTCTTGGTGTGTCCGACCTGACTTTTAGTCAACTTTTTAGATTTTTCAGTTCCGAGTTGGACTGCATTATAGCCGTCTTTTTCGGTTGATTTGATCTGAGTAACAATATTAGGTTCGGCCGTCAGTAAGGTAATAGCCTGCAGGGCGCCATTTTCTGTAATAGCGCTGGTCATACCGATTTTGCGGGTGATGAAGGCTTTCAAGTCGTACCTTTCTGAAACAAAGTCCGAGCATTAAAATGCTTGGTTCCGAGCGGTTTCTAAGAAT
>CAYUOI010000097.1:0-2836 GCA_964446365.1 uncultured Candidatus Saccharibacteria bacterium
AACCCACACGAGTTACCGAAAAATATTACCGTATCTTAAGGGGTTTGTAAAGTAAAACCACCTCTTTACCAGGCGGGCGGGTCATGCCTAGCGTCATCGGTTTCGCCAAAATGAGCAAAGGGTGAAAACGGCTTGAAGAATTCTGCCGTATCTGCACCAAGATGGTATGTCTTTTTTGCAAATGCTAAACCGTTTACGGCCAGCAAACGGGCTTCAAAGCCGAGTTCCGAAATAAAAACATCGAGACGCATATGACTTTCGACCGGAGGTGGTACTGGCGCGATATTTTCGCCGGGAATCCGCTGCATCTATTTACTATTCTTAGCAATAATCGCTTCGGCGACATTATTAGGCACGTCGGCGTAGTGGTCGAGCTCCATGCTGCTGCTGGCTCGCCCCTGTGTACTGCTACGCAAGTTGGTGGTATAGCCAAACATTTCACCGAGTGGTACAAAGGCGGTAATTTCTTTAATCCCCGCCTGCAGGTCTTCCATCGATTCAATACGTCCACGCTTAGAGTTAAGGTCGCCGATAACATCACCCATGAAATTCTCAGGAGTAACAACAACAACTTTCATAATGGGCTCAAGTAGTACCGGACCAGCATTTTTAACACCGCTTTGGAGCGCCATGGAACCGGCAATTTTAAATGCCATTTCTGAAGAGTCGACTTCGTGGTAACTGCCGTCATAAAGTTCAGCCTTGATATCTACTACTGGGTATCCGGCAATGACACCGTTGTTCATTGCTTCCTTGATGCCCTCTTCGACCGGTTTTATGTATTCCGAAGGTACAACTCCACCTTTAATGGAGTTGATGAACTCAAAGCCCTTGCCGGCTTCATTCTGGCTTAAGCGTAGCCAAACGTGGCCGTACTGACCACGGCCGCCAGTTTGGCGGATATATTTGCCTTCCGCCTGTACAGCGTCTTTGCGAATTGTTTCACGGTAAGCTACCTGAGGCTGTCCAATGTTAGCTTCAACGGCAAATTCGCGCTTCATTCTATCGACGATAATTTCAAGATGCAGCTCACCCATTCCACTGATAATCGTTTGGCCAGTCTCGTCGTCTACTTTAATCCTGAAAGTCGGATCTTCTTCGGCCAGACGTTGCATGGCAATCGACATCTTTTCCTGGTCGCTTTTAGTCTTAGGCTCAATAGCAATGCTGACCGGAGGCTCTGGGAAAGTAATGCTCTCTAGCACAATCGGATTATTAGGATCACTTAGAGTGTGGCCCGTAGTAGTCCCTTTTAAGCCGACAATAGCGGCGATATCGCCGGCACCGACTTCGCTCACATCTTCGCGCTTGTCGGCCTGCATACGAACGATACGTCCGACGCGCTCTTTTTCACCAGTCGAACTGTTTAGAATGTACGAACCCGCCGTAACCTTGCCCGAATAGACCCTGAAGAAGGCTAGCTTACCTACAAAAGGATCAGTTGCAATTTTGAATGCCAAAGCAGCAAACGGCTCAGCTTCTGATGGTTTACGCTCAATTTCATCGCCGGTTTTAGGGTGAGTACCCCAGGTAGAGCCGCGCTCGATCGGGCTTGGCAAGAAATCATTGACGGCATCCAAAAGCTTTTCAACAATAACACCGCGGCCATCGCCACCGGTAACAGCAAAGAACTTTCCAGTCAGCACTGCTGTACGAATGGCACTGCGAATCTCTTCTTCGCTCAAGCCTTCTTCACCGACTTCAAAATACTTTTCTAAGATTTTTTCATCTTCAGCAACGGCATTTTCTATGAGCAAGCTGCGGTATTTTTTAACTTGCTCTAACATATCGGCTGGTATGTCTTCGACCTTAAGCTCGTGGTCGGTGAACTCTTTGTAGGTGTAGGCTTTCATGGTAATCAAATCAACTACGCCATTTACGCTCTGTTCGAAGCCAATAGGAAGATGAATTGGCAGGGCGCGTTTGCTTAATCGCTGATGAATAGAATCGAGTGACTTATAAAAATCGCCGCCAGTTTGATTGATCTTATTGATAAAGCAGATACGAGGCACGCCATACTTGTCGGCTTGGCGCCACACCGTTTCAGATTGGCTCTCGACACCCATTTTGCCGTCAAACACGGTCACAGCGCCGTCAAGCACACGCAGTGATCGTTCTACCTCAACCGTAAAGTCGATGTGACCCGGCGTATCGATAATATTGATCTTGTGATCTTTCCAATAACAAGTAACGGCCGCCGATGTTATAGTAATGCCGCGCTCGCGCTCTTGCTCCATCCAGTCGGTGGTTGTTTCGCCTTCGTGTACAGCCCCGATTTTATGCTTTAAACCGGTGCGATACAAAATACCTTCTGTGGTGGTAGTCTTGCCGGCATCAATATGGGCAATAATGCCGATGTTTCTAAGGTTTTCTAACTGATATTTTTTTTCTGCCATTTATTTATAATGCTCTGCTTAAGTGGTCTTCGGCGGATTTGAGCCATTCTGGCGATACAATATTTCTAAGATTGAAGCGGGCATGAAACAAAACTATACCATAGGCGGCTTCGGACAGGGGTTTTTCTGAAAGAAGATACTTCTGGCGGGCCTCTTGAAGCTGGTCAGCCGCATAGGCAACGTTGGCAGGCGGAGCCAGATGTCCGGACTCATCGGTATCGCTGCCCATTAATACTGACGCTGTAAGGCGCTCCATGACGCCATCACACAAATCCAAGACGTGGGCAGGATTGTGTGGATCAACGTCAGCCAAGACTGGCAAAGCCGCCTGCTGTTCTATGCCGCGGTGCACATGGTGTGGTGCTTGGTCTACTGTATTCATTAAAAATTCCGATTTGATTTAATAGCGTGCGAAATGCGCGAAAGCACGGTTGGCTTCA
>CAYUOI010000098.1:0-2820 GCA_964446365.1 uncultured Candidatus Saccharibacteria bacterium
GGCCGCTTTTGGTCCGAATGGTGGGGCCGCTCTTACCAGGCTTTTTATCCATCTAGTTTCTTATCACTCCTTGATGATTAATTATAACAAAGCGGTTGTGGCTCGACGCTGCAATTTTACTGTTTATTACCGGCTAAGCTAAACTATACTTACTTTATGATGAAACTCAGTGAAGATTTAGCTTGGCGCGGTTTAATAAAAGACAAAACTTTCTCTGATATTAGTTGGCTGGACAAGCCGAGTACTTTCTATCTCGGCATTGACGCTAGCGCCGATAGTTTAACGGTCGGGAACCTGGCTGTACTAATGCTGGCCAAGCGCTTAACTACATCAGGGTGGAAGGCTGTAATGCTAGCCGGGGGCGCTACCAGCTTGGTAGGTGACCCGGGCGGCAAGACCAAAGAACGCGATTTACTGCCAGCCGAACAGATAAGCAAGAATGCGGCTGCTATTTCTTCTCAGATAAATTCAATTATGGCTGGATCTAACCATGAGATGGTCAATAATTTGGAGTGGCTAGATTCAGTTAAGCTATTAGACTTTTTGCGTGACATCGGCAAGGCCTTTCCTGTGAGCGAGCTGATGCAGCGTGAATTTGTATCCGAGCGATTAAGTACCGGCATCAGCTACGCCGAGTTTAGCTATTCGCTTCTGCAGGGCTATGATTTTTGGTGGCTTAACCAAAACAAAGACGTACGCTTACAGATCGGCGCATCCGATCAGTGGACTAATATGCTTTCCGGTGTCTCGTTGGTTCGTAAAAAGACTGGCAATGAGGTTCAGGCTATGAGCATGCCGCTGGTTGTGAATAAGCAAACCGGGGCCAAGTTTGGCAAAAGCGAGGTTGGAGCAGTGTGGCTTGATGAGTCCAAAACTTCGGCGGTTGACTTCCACCAATTCTGGATTAATACAGCTGACGACGAAGTTGAGAATTACCTTAAAGTCTTTACTCTACTTAGCAAGGACGAAATTGAATCTATCATAGTTCAGCATTCCAAAGATCCGGCCAAACGTCTGGCGCAAAGCAAGCTGGCCGATGAAGTAACGGCAACGGCTCATGGCAAGAGCGTTGGAGTTGCGGCGGCTGGTACTTCTGAAGCCATAGCCGGCGGTAAGCCAGCGCTGAGTGTAAGCCTAAAGTCAGGCTTAACATTGGCCGAAGCTACTGTCGCTGCAGGATTAGCCGCTTCTAACTCTGAAGCTCGAAGACTAATCGAAGACAAGGGCATCTACATTAACGACCAGCCGGCAGCCGTTGAAATCTTGAACGCGGATGACTACGAGAACCGTCAGCTAATTCTAAAGCGCGGCAAAAAATTGAGTAATTCTGTTCTGATAAAATTAGAATAGATGCCCGCGAAAAAACAACTCAAAAAAGCCTACCAGTACGACGACCCGAAGTATAACTACCAAGATTATTGGGCTGGTCGCGAGTATGAGCACGCCGCCGAGGAGCTAGCTATAAAACGTTTACTTCGTGGCAAGCGCTTTAAATCCGCCGTCGATGTTGGCGGTGGCTACGGCCGACTAAGTAAATTCCTAACTAAATATTCCGATAATGTCACGTTAGCTGAGCCTAGCCAGCAACAGTTGGATATGGCCAAGATGTATTTGAAAGGTACGAACGTTGAGCGTGAGTTACTACAAGCAGCTGATTTAAAACTGCCAAAAGCATCAGTCGATCTAGTTCTAATAGTCCGTGTATTACATCACTTACCTGACCCGTCAGCCGAATTTGCCGAAATTGCGCGCATACTTAAGCCCGGCGGAACTTTTTTGCTAGAATTCGCCAACGATGCACATTTCCTAAACCGCGTTCGCTATGGGCTGCGTGGCAAGCGAGTGCCCAAAAAGCCAATCAGCATTCAAGACGAAACTAAAGTTAAGGCCGGCGAGCTGCCATTTGTTAATCATCATCCTAAAACCATAATTGAACTGCTCCATAAGTCTGGTTTTGAGGTTGAAGCCGTGTTGTCCGGCAGTAACTTGCGTTCGCCTACTCTTAAGCGAGTTTTGGGCAAAAACGTGCTAATTGGTCTAGAGAGGGTTCTTCAGCCAATGCTGGCACCGATATATTTCGGTCCTTCGGTTTGGTTACGTTTACGCCGAAAATAGATACACTAAAGACATCAATGAAACTCAGCGATTCGGTCGAAGGTCTTAAGGGTGTCGGGCCAGAGCTAGCCAAAAAACTGGCTACACTTGGCATTTACAGTCTCGGTGATTTAATTGAGTATTATCCTCGCCGTTATGACGATTACTCGAATGTGGTCTCTATTAAGGATCTGCGCCCGGGAGAGGTTACACTTGAGGCCAAAATCACCCAGGTCAGCGGTCGTTATGTTCGCCGTGGTATGCATATAACCGAGGCTATTGCTAGCGACGCAAGCGGTAGAGCACGATTAGTTTGGTTTAATCAGCCCTACAGAGCCGGTGCCCTAAAGCCCGATCAAAAGTATTTTATTTCCGGCGACTACCAGTTACGTAGGAGCCGGTTCTCTATCCTCAACCCATCGGTAGAACTCGTCAGCGATTTTCCAATAAACACGGCTCGAATCATTCCTATTTACAGGGAAGCTAAGGGCTTAAAGTCGCATCAAATTCGTAAACTTATCCGCGAGGCCATCACAGAGGTTAAACAACTACCTGAACATTTGCCAGACTGGATCTTAAAAGAGCAGGAGCTTATAAATTATACTCGCGCTGTAACTGAAATTCACTTCCCGAGTGGAGCGAAAGCTTTAGCTGGTGCCAGGCAAAGGCTGGGGTTTGAAGAAGTCTTTCAGCTGACTCTGGCTGCCTTATTAAATAAGCAAGAAA
>CAYUOI010000099.1:0-2679 GCA_964446365.1 uncultured Candidatus Saccharibacteria bacterium
GTTGTAACCGGCGTGATTGATTTTGGCGCTTTTGTGAACGTCGACGGCATCGAAGGCCTGATTCACATTAGTGAAATATCTTGGGAGCGGGTAGAAGATCCGCGCGACTATGTAAAGGTAGGCCAGACCATCAAGGCTAAGATAATCGCCATCGATAAAGACCGTCTGAGCCTAAGCCTGAAACAAATGCAGGAAGACCCCTGGCTGGAACAGGTCAAAGCCTTTAAAAAAGGCGACAAAGTTGAGGGTAAAGTGACGCGCATTACGCCGTTCGGCGCCTTTGTGCAGCTTAGCCCGGCCGTCGAAGCGCTAGTGCACGTCAGCGAAATGAGCGACGATGAAGGTGTTGACCCCGAAAAACTCTTCCAACTGAACGAGAAAAAGACTTTCAAGGTTCTAGACATCGATACCGATGGCCGTAAAATCGCTCTAAGTTTGAAAAATACCAAGTAATGAGTACGTAAACTGTCGGGCGATTGCCCGGGAAAGGAGTGTCGACATGGCTGAAGAAAAGATCGAAGAAAAGACCGCAGAGAAAACCATCATCGAGATCGAAGACAACATCACAGTCGGCACCCTGGCCGAGCAGTTAATGGTGCCGGTATCGACACTGGTCGGCGAGCTCATGAAGAACGGCGTGCTGGCGACCATTAATGAGCGCATAGATTTTGACACTGCTCAAATTATTGTCAGTGAGCTTGATCTGAATATTGAGCTGGCCCACAAATCGCACGAAGAAGAAAACGTGCAACGGACCAAGCGCTCCAGCGAAGGCGGCGAAGCCCGCCCGCCGGTGGTGGCCGTTATGGGCCATGTTGACCATGGCAAGACATCCTTGCTGGATGCCATACGCAGTGCTGAAGTTACCAAGGGCGAAGCCGGTGGCATTACTCAACATATTTCGGCTTATCAGATTGAACACAACAAGCGCAAAATTACTTTCCTGGATACCCCAGGCCACGAGGCCTTTGCGGCTCTGCGAGAGCACGGCGCCCGCGCCACCGATTTGGCTCTAATAGTAGTAGCAGCTGATGACGGCGTTAAACCGCAAACTATTGAGGCCATCCGTTTTGCCCGCAAAGCCGGCGTCAAAATGGTAGTGGCTATCAACAAGATCGACAAAGACGGCGCCGACAGCAACCGCGTTAAGCAGGAGTTATCAGAACAGGACTTGCTGGCTGAAGAATGGGGTGGCGATGTCGTTATGGTTGAAGTTTCGGCCAAGACCAAGCAGAACATAGACCAACTTCTTGATATGGTGCTACTGGTAGCCGACGTTGAGGAGCTTAAAGCGACTAAAAGCGGCCCGGCCCGCGGCATTATTATTGAATCGCACATGGAAACCGGCCGCGGCGCGGTAGCCGTAGCGTTGGTAGAAGAGGGGACACTCAAGCCTAACCAGTTTGTGGTAGCCGGCAACACCTATGCCAAAGTTCGAAACCTGGAAACCACTGATGGTAGGGCCATAGCAGAAGCGCCGCCCTCAATGCCAGTTGTAGTGACGGGATTTAAGTCGCTGCCAGAGTTCGGTAACGAATTTGCAGTCGCTAATGACGAAAAAACCGCTCGCCAGATGGCCGAACAGGCAGGCCTGGGCCAAGGTGCGGCTGGTCGCAGTGACCTATCCAGCACCGAATTAATCCGCATTATTGACCGCAGCAATAAGGTTGAAGAGCTGACTGCTATTGTTAAAGCTGATGTCCAGGGCTCGCTTACATCTGTTATCGACAGCCTTAAGACACTGGATACCGATGAAGTGGCCGTCCGCATAGTTGGTTCGGGTGTCGGCGCCATTAACGAAAACGATGTCCACATGGCCCATACCAGCGGCGCCATTATTTACGGTTTCAACGTCGGTATCGGTACCAGCGTTAAACAACTTGCCTCGCGCGATAAAGTCAGCGTACGGCTCTATAAAGTTATCTATGAGCTAATTGATGACGCTAAGCAGGAACTAAGCCAGCTGCTTAGGCCGGAAGTGGTCGAAACCGATCTCGGCCGCCTGGTCGTAAAAGGCATTTTCAAGACTACTAAAACTGAAGTTATCTGTGGCGGCGAAGTCACTAAAGGCACGCTGGCCATACCGAGTTTTGCGCGAGTAATGCGCGGCAAAGAACAGCTCGCCGAAGTTACTGTGACTAACCTAAAGCGCGGACCGCAGGATGTCAAAGAAGTAGCCGAAGGCGAAATGTGTGGAATTAGTCTGCAAACTGCTGCCAAGCTGGATGTCCAAGAAGGCGACCATATAGAGTTATTTAAACGCGAAACCATAACCCGCAGCCTCTAGAATTATGGAACAACAACCTAGCCCGGAAGAAGCCACGGAAACTAAACGCCCCAAATTAAGCCGGCGGGCCCGTAAATTTGTGCGCGGTTGGCTGGAACGCCGCGAAGCACCCGTGGACAATTCTGAAACTGAACACCAGAAAACAGTTGAGCGCAGAGAAAAACCCACCCGCCGACAGCGCTTGATGGAGTCGTTGGGCAACTTTTTTCGTCAGAAAGTTGAAAAACCGGAACCCGTTGACAGTACTACCCTGGCCGAAAACTTATTAAGGCCGCCTTTACCATTAGCGGAAGCGGTGCCGGAAAGATTTGCCCGGCAAATTGAAATGCCGACGCCAGAAACCATAAAACCACCGCCGGTCCCGCCGCCAATAGAGCACCTCATAAATCACG
>CAYUOI010000100.1:0-2649 GCA_964446365.1 uncultured Candidatus Saccharibacteria bacterium
ATAGTGACGATAATGAAGGCGGCCAGATCTTTTTCATCTTAGGAATTGTGGCAGCAATACTGGCGCCCGTGGTTGCCGGCCTGATTCAGCTAGCCGTCTCGCGGCAGCGCGAATATCTGGCCGATGCAACTAGCGCACTAACCACCCGCTATCCGGAAGGTTTGGAACGGGCGCTGCAGAAAATAGGGCAGTACGGCGGTACTATGAAGCGCCAGAATGCTTCGACGGCTCATTTGTTTTTTGCCAATCCGCTCAAAGGACACAGTCTGGCCAGTCTATTTAGCACTCACCCGCCAATAGAAGACCGGATTGCTAAACTTAAAGCCATGGAAACGCGCGCCTGACATGGCCGGTAAGGCTAATAAAAAACTTAAACCTCCAGTCGCGACTAAGACACGCAGACTTAAACAGCCCAATTACCGTAGTCTAAAGCTCAGCAAGCGTATTAAACACCCCGGCGCCAAATTGCCAAATGTTCTTAGCCTGACCCGAACCAGTTTTAAGCGGCTGCGGGCCGCCCCCTGGTTGTTCGCGGGCATCATTTTAATATACGGCTTACTAACCATCGTGCTGGTGCGTGGATTTGGTGGTGGCTATAACATAGCTTCATTAAAAACTAACCTGCAACTGCTTTTTCAGGGTACTTGGTCCGAGGTATCAACAGGGCTTACATTGTTCGGTCTATTACTAGGCTCAGTTGGCGGCGGCAACGGCCCGTCGGCCGGACTTTATCAATCTATACTGATTTTAATTTTCAGTCTGGTATTTATATGGAGTCTTCGGCAGGTGCAGGCCGGTCATAAGGTTCGTTTGCGCGATAGTTTTTATAAAAGTATGTACCCGTTAATACCATTTCTGTTGGTACTTATGGTGGTCGCTCTGGAGTTATTGCCCGCAATAGCCGGCAGCGCTCTATATAACATAGTAATCACCAATGGGATTGCTGTGACCGGACCGGAGCGCTTTGCATGGGGGTTAATGTTCTTTGCCATGGCAGTCCTATCGTTATACATGCTGTGCTCGTCATTATTTGCACTCTACATTGTGACCTTGCCCAACATGACACCCATGAAAGCCTTGCGTTCAGCCCGCCAACTGGTACGCTACCGGCGCTGGACGGTGATGCGTAAAATTATATTTCTGCCGATAGCACTTTTGGTATTGGGGGCTTTAATTGTGGTGCCAGTTATTTTGGTCTGGGCGCCGGCCGCCCAGTGGTTATTTTTTATCGGTACCATGTTTGCCTTAGCGATCATTCATAGCTACATGTATAACCTGTATAGGGAACTTTTATGAATAAAACCGACGCTCAAAAACGGATAGAGAAGCTGCGCGAGCTCATAAATGATTATCGTTACCACTACCATGTCTTAAACGAATCAATTATGAGCGAGGCCGCTGCCGATAGCCTCAAGCATGAGCTGACCGAACTGGAAAGCCAATACCCGGAACTAATTACGCCCGATTCGCCATCGCAGCGTGTCGCCGGGGCGCCGCTGCCCGGTTTTAAGACCGTAACCCACAGCCAGCGCATGCTTAGTCTTAATGACGTTTTTGGCGAGGACGAGTTAGAGTCTTGGATTAAGCGAATTACCAAGTTGGTGCCCGAAAACACCAAGCTGGAATATTGGATGGATCTGAAAATGGACGGCTTTGCGTGCGCGCTGGTCTACCAAGACGGCGTATTGATCACGGCCATTACTCGTGGTGACGGCTTCGTCGGCGAGGACGTAACCGCCAATGTGCGTACTTTGGAATCGGTGCCACTGCGCCTACATGCTAAAGCTCCGGCTGAATTATTGAAAGGCCGCACTGAGGTGCGCGGTGAGATTGTGATGTATAAGGATGACTTTGAAAAATTGAATAAAGAACGTGCCAAAAAAGGACAGCCGCTGTTTGCCAATCCGCGCAATACTGCCGCCGGCACCGTCCGCCAGCTAGATCCGCGTCTTGTGGCCGGTCGTCCGCTAAACTTCCGGGCCTACGATATCTTGCGAGATGACACTGGGCAGGTTCCGTCTAACCAGTTCGCTTATAAAACGCTGGCGCAGTTAGGTTTTTTAGTTAATCAGCAGGCCACAACGGTGAACAGCCTTAAAAACATTATGAAGTTTGCCAATGAATGGGATGAGAAACGTAAAAAGCTGCCATTTAACACCGACGGGTTAGTTGTAAAAATCAATGACAGGCGTCTTTTTAGCCGGCTAGGAGTAGTGGGTAAGGCGCCGCGCGCAGCGGTAGCCTACAAATACCCGGCCGAACAAAGCACCACCAAAGTTAAAGACATCTTCGTTTCAATCGGCCGCACCGGTACGGCAACGCCGGTGGCCATGCTGGAGCCGGTGGTGGTGGCCGGCAGCACCGTGCAAATGGCGACGCTACATAACGAAAGCGAAGTAGCTCGGAAAGACATTCGCATAGGCGACACCATTATTATTCATAAGGCCGGCGACGTCATTCCGGAAGTTGTCGAACCCTTGGTGAAGCTGCGTGATGGTTCGGAAAAGAAATTCGTCATGCCTAAGACTTGCCCTGAATGTAATACCAAGCTTGTTAAGCTCAAAGCCGGAGATGCTGCCTGGCGCTGCCCCAATGAAAACTGTCCGTCCCGTGTCTGGAAGCGCATTCAGCACTACGCCAGCAAGGCCG
>CAYUOI010000101.1:0-2636 GCA_964446365.1 uncultured Candidatus Saccharibacteria bacterium
TTCTGTATACCGTGCTCAGTATCTTCATGATTCTAGGCATTGGTTTGGCGATTGGCGGCTGGGCCAAAAACGAGCGCCAAGCCGCGCCGCTCGGTAACATTCTGGTTTTCCCGATGTTGTTCCTGTCCGGAACCTTTTTCCCGCGTTTCCTGATGCCGGAATGGCTGCAACATGTTACCACCTTCTTACCCCTGACCCCCGTTATAGATGGCCTAAGACTGCTAACCACAGAGGGCAAGCACCTGGTCGATATTGGCCCGCAGCTGGGCCTGATCGGACTGTGGATGATCGTTATTTACGCCATTGCTTTCCGCGTTTTCAAGTGGGAATAAACAGCGTTTAGATTTTATGTGGACAACTTCTTGACAAATCCGCTTATTAAGCTCATGCTTTAAGCAATTAATCCAAAATAATAACGTAGATCAAAAAGGTATAAAAAATGAAAAAACTCAATACAAGTGGTATCGCCCATACCCTGGTGCTAGTGGCCGTTATCGTTGTCGTCTCCGTCTCAGGAGTCGGCTACATGGTCGCCAGTCATGCCTCGAACTGTTTACCAACCAATGCAAACCCTGTCTGCCCAGCTTCGCCAGTATCGGGTCCAGTAGCAAGCGCGTCTTGCGCGGTCGAAAATTTGCCTGAGAATCCAAGCGTGGGAGATATCATCACGCCTACTATTACCATCGGCAATCCGGGCTCAACCAGCATAAGTCCGTCGCTTATGCTCACCATCGAGACATCAGTTAATGGCAGCAAAACCACGGTTACCAAGCCGTTCCAGGCTCCTGTAATAAAAGCCGGAGAAGCCTACCACGTAATACAATTAGACGCCGACAGGCCTAACCCATATACCGCTGAGTTAAGCTCGAAAATAGCCGGAAAGCGGTTCTATACCGTTACCAGCAGCGCGCCTGCCTTTAGTTGTGTCGGAAAGATGAACCTGCCATCCGTGCCCAAAGCCGCCGTAGCACTTGCTAAGAATGCTAACTGTAGTATCGACGGCATAATCGGACGTCCGGTCGCAGGGCAAATCATGCAGCCAATAGTCAGAATTCAATACACCGGCGCAGGTAACTACGTAGTAGGCTTTAACGCGTCCTGGCTTGTTAGCGGTCAGGGTCTTCCAGCCTATCCCGATCCCAAGCAACCCGCAGGTCTCCAGATGGGAGGGCAGACTATTGCCAGCGGACAGGTCACCAGTGATATATATCTCCCACGCTATGTGACGCAAACCAGTGCCGATGGAAAAGGCACAGCGGTTATACGTGTCAACGGTGATGTCGGGGCAACCCAGTACAGCTGCAGTTTCACAGTATTTCTACCCGCTAAATAGGCTAAGACACCATTGTAAAACTTGACTAAGTGTGCTATAATATGTCATATGTCAGATCAGTTAAAACTAGATTTAGAAGCAGCATCACAGCCGCCAATAGGGGAAGCTGCTAACGTTCAAGAGCCTTCTCTTACTATTGAGCAGGTAGAGTCATTACGGGTAATAGGAGCGCCAGTTGTTGCCCACGAAACAGGTAGGCCGACACGAGTAGGGGCATTTATTGTAGAAAGGGGTAGCCTACCCCCGCACGTTCACTTTGGCGGCTGGAAAGATGACGCCTAAAATGACTAGAAGCAAGCATCCGCAAGAAGGTGGACTCTTTCCGGCAGTTCAGGCCGAACTCAGTGAGTTACGGTCGGTTGCCGAAGTTGAAATATTAGATGGTCTTGGAGCTGATCCTGAACGTCGGACGAACATAGCCATATTGGCAGGACAGGTAGGCGTGGCACTCAACGAGATGCCCCGAGAGGGTAACATGACCGACAGCTTTCTTAATGTCTATCCGGATGATTTTCTTAGAGCCAAACGCGAGCGACTATCAGCCGGCTTATATGTTCCAGGCACGAAAGAAAACATGAGTAAAACAGATCGTTTAGTGACGATTGGCTTCGCGCCCGTGACGATAAAACTCCCCGGGATCGTCGATCGTAATATGGGCGTTGTTGTTGGCAAAGACGAGCATAAGCGATTCGTGCACAGCGCTATGGGCGTTGCTTTGGGGTCCAGAACTGTAACCAGAGACGCGCACGATGACGAACCTGTTCGCGAAGAAAAAACCCGGTCCGCTAAGAGTTCGGCAGTCCAGACCATGGATAGGTATATAGCATCGTTGGGCATACTTGATCAGGAGTTTATCGAAAATCATGATCTGTTATGGTCGCTTCATCAGGACACGATAACTGGCTGGCACGCGGCGTACTTAACTAAAAATCTTAACCAAAAGCGCAAACAAGCTGATGAGCTTATTCACGAAATCGCCGAGATCGCTATGGGCACGCTAAACTATGGCACTACGCTAGCCAAAGCGACCCACAACGTCATAGCTTCAAATTTTTATCGCCGGGGTTCCCATAATCAGTTGGCTGAGTCGTGGCGGGCTTACACCAAGTGGGGCGCTGATTACATGAACGCCAAGCGTGGCAAGGTAAATCAATCAATCAACGCCTGCAAAGAGCAGAAAGCCATAGATGCCCGTAATCTGGCGCCCAAAGTCTAGAACAGATACAATATAACTAATATGCTAGACACTTTACCGAAGCCATTTTTAATTTTGGCACCGATGGATGATGTTACCGATACGGTT
>CAYUOI010000102.1:0-2598 GCA_964446365.1 uncultured Candidatus Saccharibacteria bacterium
AAAGCGAAAAGCGTCACTACGCCCACGTTGACATGCCTGGTCACGCCGACTACGTCAAAAACATGATTACCGGCGCAGCACAGGTTGACGGCGCCATTTTGGTAGTATCTGCCGCTGACGGTCCTATGCCCCAGACCCGTGAACACGTTCTGCTTGCAAAGCAGGTTGGCGTGCCTTCAGTTCTGGTCTTCATGAACAAAATGGACTTGGCTGATCCCGAATTAGTTGAATTGGTTGAAATGGACATTCGCGAACTACTTAAAAAGTATGAGTTCGACGAAAATGCTCCTATCATCAAAGGTTCTGCGACTAAAGCCCTTGAAGGCTCAGCCGCTGACGAAGACGCCATTATGGAACTCGTTAAGGCGATGGATGATTACATTCCGGAACCTAAGCGTGATCTAGACAAGCCGTTTTTGATGCCGATTGAAGATGTCTTCTCAATTAAAGGCCGTGGTACCGTAGCTACAGGCCGTGTTGAGCAAGGTATTGTTAAGGTTAACGAAGAAGTCGAAATTGTCGGTATCCGCCCCACCAAGAAAAGCGTGGTAACCGGTGTCGAAATGTTTAAGAAGAATCTTGACCAGGGTCAGGCCGGCGATAACGTTGGTGTACTATTGCGCGGCATTGAGCGCGAAGACATCGAGCGTGGTCAGGTTTTGGCTAAGCCCGGTACAATTACGCCGCACACTGAATTTGACTCAGAAGTTTACGTTTTGACGAAAGAAGAAGGCGGCCGTCACACTCCTTTCTTTAAGGGATACAAGCCGCAGTTTTACTTCCGTACAACTGACGTTACCGGTGAAGTCGAACTGCCGGCCGACAAAGAAATGGTAATGCCTGGCGACACTGTAACCTTTAAGGTCAAACTGTTGGCGCCAATCGCTATGGATCAGGGCCTACGCTTTGCTATCCGCGAAGGCGGTCGCACTGTAGGTGCCGGCGTCGTAACTAAGATCAACAAATAACGTTTATCGTATAGAATCATCGATTGCGTTAGAGCCTCGTATTTTTACGGGGCTCTTTTCTTTTGGTTCGAATGGTGTAAAGTTGAATTATTATGTCTATGGAAGCTTTGCCTGACCCAGATCTAAAACCGGTATGGAGCCAGAACAGTAACGAAGACTGGACAATAGAAATTGAGAGAGACGGTCAGAGAATAAGGCATCACAATATTCTCGGTGTTGCCGAGTGGGATGAGGCTCTTGGGCCAGCAACCGCTGCAATATCAGAAAGTAATGCTCGCCCAGCTGCCGACAGCTCGCTCTAAGATCGCCGTGCAATACGCTGACACTAGACAAGCAAGGCTAATTATAATAAAGTAACCTCTGTAAATTAATGGTGATGATTAAAAGTCGTCCTAGAGTTCTATAAAGCGCTAGGAAGATGTTACATCACAGGAGCACAAATGGCAGAGCCTATAAAGAAACCCGCCGTCAAGGCGGAGGCAAGCACTAAGCAGCGCATTCGCATACGTTTGAAGGCGTACGATCATAAAGTTATCGACCAATCGGCTAAACAAATTGTCGATACGGCTCTCCGTACCGGAGCGACTATTGCAGGACCAATTCCGCTTCCTACGAAAAGAACAGTCTATACAGTTATCAAAAGCCCTCACGTCTATAAAAAAGGCCGTGAACAGTTTGAAATGCGCGTTCACAAGCGACTTATTGACGTACTTGAGCCCACGCCTAAGACGATCGATTCGCTGATGAATCTATCGCTTCCAGCTGGCTGCGACGCCGAAATTAAGATGTAGCATTTGATAACGCTCATGCTTGCAATCTGGTTCTAACTATTATATTAAATAGTCTATGGGAAATGAACCGGACCGTCGTCCTGACTTGGAATATCCTGAGGTCAGAGAGATTCGAGCTGATCTTGAAGCCAGCTTAGAACTAACTAATATAGGTGAGGCGGGAGCTCTTTTGCGCGTGCACCTGGAAAGTCTGCTGAAAGCGGCTGATATTCCTTATGAGCCTGCGCGTACGCTAGGCAAGCTAGTAATTTTAAAATCACTCGAGAATTGGTTGAAGCCAGAGTTGTTATATTTTGTGGAAGACGCTAGAGAACAAGACGAGTCATGGGGCGCGGTAGCCCGGGCTATGGGTATGGCGCACCAGTCAGCAATTTCGCGGTTCACAGAACACGGTAAAGCAGACCACTTGCGCCGGCAAAACGAATTTCGCTTTCGGCACTCCCATTAAATAGTTAATACATAAAACGGCGACGTATGGTGGTGGTACAATATCCTAATGGTTAAAAAGAAAGAATCCGATAGCGCCTATCTTTTGAAACTACTGCTTTATTTGCTGCTGGGCTCGCTCTGGCTAAAAGTTACGCCGGCATCAAGCACTCAAATTCCAATACCGGTAGGCTTTATCATTGGACTTATATTTGCAACTCATGAGCACTTTCAGATTGATCGTAAAATAGAATACGCCGTACTGCTAATTGCCGCTGCCGCCGGCTTTTTACTGCCGTTCGGCGTTTATTTATATTTGTAGTAGTATTCGCAACAGGTTGACAGGGGTAGCTGTTAACTGCTAATCTATTACGGTATATAAAAATCTGGGCAACTGAAAACTTGGTTGCTGA
>CAYUOI010000103.1:0-2549 GCA_964446365.1 uncultured Candidatus Saccharibacteria bacterium
GCCGCGCTCTTTTTCTGCAAAAAATGGCTCTGGTTAACATGACCGTGCACTAACTTGCCGGTCTTGGTCACCTTGATGCGGTCCTTGGCACCGCTATGCGTCTTCAGTTTGGGCATTTTTACTCCTGGTACTTCCTCTTATTACAAAGTGCAACTGCTTGCCGAGCATTTGCGGTTGGCTGTCGACAACGATGGTATCACCCATCCGTTCGATAATCCGCTCCGCCATCTTAAATCCTAGATCGCGGTGGGCCATTTCGCGGCCGCGGTAGACTATCGTCATCTTGACCTTGTGGCCGGCGCTAAGGAACCCGCCGACTTTTTTGAGCTTGACCTCGAGGTCGTGCTCGCCGATTTTCAGACCGAAGCGCATCTGCTTCATGTCTAGGCTTTTACTGCCGCGCTTGCTCTTTTGGAGCTGCTTGGTGCGCTGGTAGTTGTATTTGCCCCAATCAACAATTTTAGCGACAGGCGGGTTGGCCTCCGGCGAAATTTCCGCCAGATCCAGACCGGCTGTTTGAGCAGCTGCTAACGCCTCGGCGCGCGATAAGACACCTAACTGGCGTCCGTCTTCACCTATCACGCGTAGGCTGCTGGCCCTGATGGCCTCGTTCAGCCGAACCGACTTAGCGATACAACTATCTCCTCGCACTGTTAACGTTGATTGCACCACAGTTTAACAGATAGATTCAAAGAGTTCAACAGGGTTGCGCTCGCCCCGCCACTTGCCAGACGCTTCCGGTTCTTGATGGCTCTAGTTGTTAAGCGCTACCATGCTCGACGCAGCGTTATCACTTTTCCGTACTCGCTTTAATGATAGCTTTAACAACTCCGCCTTCAGGAAGCTCCAGATGTCTGGACAATGGCGAGGCTCACTTTTGTTCTTTGGCCGCAAAGAACTCGCTAAATAGATACAGTTGGGCGGCGATATTGAAGGGCCTCGGCAATGTGGCTAGTTTCAATGCTGTCGGAATTGGCCAGGTCGGCAATGGTGCGGGCAACTTTAATTGTGCGTATATAGTTGCGGGCCGACAGCTGCATTTGACCAGCCGCTTGGTTTAAAAGACTGGTAGCTTCATCTGATAATTTGGCTAATTTCTTAATTTCCCGGTTAGTCAGAGAGCCATTTGTTTTGGCGCGGCCTAGGCGTTGCTGTTGAATTAGCCTGGCACGACGCACTCGGTCGGCGACTTTGGCACTGGACTCTTCGTTGGATTGCTGGCTCAGAAGTTTAGCGTGCGGCACTTCGTCGACATCAACGTACATATCGATGCGGTCTAAAATCGGACCGCTCAGTCGGCGCTGATATTTAACAATATCGGCTGGCGTGCACCGGCAGGTTTTATTAGTACCGTAGTAGCCGCAGGGGCAGGGGTTGGCGGTCGCTATCAGTATGAAATCGGCCGGATAGGTAATGGTTTCCTTAGCGCGTGCCACCGTTATGACGCGGTCTTCCAGCGGTTGGCGCAAAGCTTCCAGGCAGGCTCGGCTGAACTCCGGCAGCTCGTCAAAAAACAGCACACCGCGGTGCGAAAGGCTGATCTCGCCGGGCTTAGGCTTCTGGCCGCCGCCGATTATGGCTATATCACTGGCGCTGTGGTGCGGCGTCCGGAATGGCCGCTCAGTGATAATGTTTTCATACATCGGGCCACTCAGGCTGTGCAGGTGGCTGACTTCTAAAATTTCTTCGTGTGACAGCGGTGGCAGGATACCGGGTATGGCCCGAGCCAACATGCTTTTACCGGTACCGGGCGGACCGTTTAAGAGCACATTGTGGGCACCGGCGGCGGCTATTTCCAGAGCGCGCTTGGCGCGCTGCTGGCCAACCACGTCGCTAAAGTCCTGGGTTTCAAGTCGCCGCGGGGGAGCAGATTGGACTGCGCCTTGGCCGGTATTAAAGCGTTTCAGGCGCACTGTTTGGCTGGCGTCTAAATAAAAGTCGCGCAAATCTTTCAAGGGAATAATCGTTAGATTCGGTATTAGCATTGCCTGGGGCAGGTTTGACTCTGGAATATACGCGTATTTATAGCCTAAGTTGCGGGCGCTCAGTAGCTTACCAATCAGCCCTCGAACTGGCCGGATAGTACCATCTAACCCCAGTTCTCCCAATAATAAATGGTCGCTGGGAAGATCAATCTGACCGCTTGTGCTCAATATGGCGGCGGCCAGCGCCAAATCAAAGGCGGCACCCTCTTTTGGAAGGTCAGCCGGGGCCAAATTAAGGGTAATCCGCTTGCGTGGCATGTCCAATTTAACAGAGGTGAACGCACTGCGCAGACGCTCTTTAGCCTGGTCGACGGCTTTGTTGCCAAGACCGACCATAATAATGTTGGGCAGACCATTACTGATATGGCACTCGACGTCCGTGACCACGCCAGTCATACCTGTTTCTACGATACTGCGTACGGCGGTCCCCATAGGTAATTATTATTTTAAGGAAGACTTAAATTTCTTGCTACTAACGCTTATACCAAGTAAAAAACCGCTCGGTTGGGAGCGGTTTTTTACTGTGTTGGGTTGGTTTTTTGATTGGAACGTTTGGGTTTTTGC
>CAYUOI010000104.1:0-2531 GCA_964446365.1 uncultured Candidatus Saccharibacteria bacterium
CGTAGCAAGGTCGAATCCCTCCCTCTCCGCCACAGTTATTTCAATTCTGCTACAATACGCTTATGCAAGACGGGGACAATACCGAGCCAAACCACAATAATGCTGCTGCCGTCCCGACATCTACCCCTGCTAAACCTGAAACAAACTGGCAGTTCAAAAACGAAAAAACTCCGGTTGCCGCTGCGCCTGCCAGCCATAATGCAGTTAGCTGGACCGCTTCAGAATTTATCGCCCATGATAAAGCCGACAGTTGGTATATAAAACTTGCAGTTGGTGCGCTTTTACTGGCCGCGCTGGTCTATTTATTGACCCGCGATTTGGTTTCGGTAATCGTGATAGCCATATTCGCCGCAATTTTCGGCTTTTTCGCCGCCCGAAAACCGCGCGTTCTCAATTATGCTCTGGATAATGACGGCCTGCACATTGGCAATAAATTTTATGCCTACACTGATTTCAAATCGTTTTCAGTGATCGACGAAGGCGGCATTGGTGCAATCTGGCTTATGCCCTTAAAACGCTTCATGCCTAGCCTGACGATTTACTTTGCGCCGGACGACGAAGATAAGATTATAACCGCCCTTACGGCCTACCTGCCGTTTGAGGAGCGTGACGCAGATATGGTTGAGCGTATGATGCGCCGCATGCGCTTTTAAATTGTTAGTGCTAAATCATCTGTAAAACGGTTGCGCCATCCCCAGGATTTGTTTTTTAGTCCAGAAAGTGACATTGGGCTTTCCAAAAGTCTATATATGTGGTATTACTAAGACAGACTAAGGGGAGCTCGGCTAAGGTGGTTAAGCAAAAAACCAAGTCGAAGCATACTTTCCATATACGATGGTTCTCTATTATTGCGGCCCTATTAACTGTCATTGGACTGGTGTCGTTAGCGGCATTCATGCTGGTTCACTGGACAGAACGACAGATCTTAACCACCGATAACTGGGTGGCTATTGTCAGCAATGTTCCCAAAGACGAGCAGGTAGCCAACGCTCTAAGCGACTACACCGTTACGTCAGTATCAAACTCAATTGATTTAGAAGGCAAGATCAGCCAGGCGCTGCCGGATAAGGCAGCCTTTTTGGCGCCGCCCCTGACCGACCAACTGGAAAGCCGGCTAAAGGCCCGTACCAAAACAGTGATCCAAAGCGACGACTTCGCTACGGTATGGCAAAATGCCAACCGTTTGGCCAGCCAAAAGATATTAGAACGGGCCCGCAGTGATACACCGCCTAGCCGCGCCCCAGCCAGATTTAACATCGATTTACCGGCATTAAAATCGCGGGTCGAGTCATTATTAACTGCTAGTGGACGTTCATTTGATGAAACTGCCAAGCCAGGGCGCAAGGATCAAGACGTAAACATCGGCGTTGATCTCAAGGCCTCATTGCAACGGCTTAAAACATACATCAGGGCAGTCGATTTTCTGAATGGCACGCTAGGCCTGTTGGCGGTAGTAAGCCTGCTGGGTGCCATTGTGGCTAGCCGCAACCGGCGCCGGTTGATTATTGTAATCGGAATAAGTGTTTTTGCCGTCTGTTTGATCCAGCTTATTAGCGCTAAAGCGATCCGGCCAGCCGTATTAAATCAAATTGCCAATAGTTCCTACAAACCGGCTGTCGGCGTAGTTTATGACACCTTGTTGACTAGCTTTAAAGAAGCTGCCTCAGCGACGGCCTTTGTTGGTGCACTAGTGGCGCTGGCTGCTTTCATTACTAGTCCCCGACGCCTCGCCCAAAACAAAACGCTTGCCAGGTACATTTCCAGATTAAAGAAAACGGCTGTTTGGAAATGGGGCGCGCATGCGCGCGAAATAGTCGGACATTACCTGCTTTACATCATGGCCATGGCTGCTTTGTTCTGGCTGCTGACGCTGGCGTTTGCCATAGATGTCGACTGGCAAGGCGTTATCAGGGCCATATTGTTTTACATATTGTTTTTTGAAGTTTGTAAGCTGGTTGCACTCAAACCGGGAGAGGCGCCTATGAAGCAAGCAAAAAAATAAAGAAGAAACTAGTAATAAATTAAAAAGGAGACGTTTATGGATGCTGACACACAAGCATTACAAACAAACTGGTGGGCATTGACGATTCGCGGAATCGCGGCAATCCTTTTTGGAATTGCAGCCGTATTCTGGCCGGGCATGACGTTAGTGACGCTTGTCTATCTGTTTAGTGCGTGGGTCTTGGTAGACGGAATAGTCCGGATTGTTACCGGAGTCGGTCGCATCGGCCGTCATCAACTGGGTTTTCTAACAATGGTTGTCGGGCTACTGCAGCTTGGCGTCGGCGTTTACCTGGTAAGGCATATCTATGTCACTTTCACTAGTCTGATTCTGTTGATTGGCTTCATGTTGATCGTCAGTGGTGTCGTGGAAGTAGTTATGGCGCTAACGGCGCCGGAAAGTAGCACAGCCAAGACAATGGCAATTATTGTCGGCGTGGCGGGCGTGCTGGCGGGCATTTTGATGCTCTTCCAACCGGTTTCTTCCGGTGTGGCTTTCGTCTGGATTTTAGGACTGTACGCATTGATTT
>CAYUOI010000105.1:0-2515 GCA_964446365.1 uncultured Candidatus Saccharibacteria bacterium
CCTACCTTCCTTAACGTGAGTAATATTCCACGATTAATTGTTCATTGATATCCGGCTCGGCTTCTTCCCTTGCAGGCAAACCGGTCACCTTGATCTCCAACTGCTTACGATTGACTTTGAGCCAGGCCGGGACGGTGTCTGGATTGGCGGGGCTAACATCATCGATATTCTTAAAATAAGAGGTTTTCTGGCTGGCAGGACGGGCCACTAAAGTATCGCCGGCTGAAAGCCTTAACGATGGCACGTCAAATCGCCTGCCGTTCAACATAAAATGGCCATGGGTTACGAGTTGGCGGGCCGCTCTGCGGCTGGGCGCTAAGCCGGCGCGGTAGACGGCGTTATCTGCCCTTTGCTCTAATAATTGCAGCAAAACCTGGCCCGACTGGCCGCGGCTGCGGCTGGCTTCAGCCATCAAATTACTAAATTGTCTTTCCAATAAACCGTATAGCCGCTTAACTTTCTGTTTTTCGCGCAACTGTAAGGAGTATTGGCTGGAGCGTTGCCGTCCGCCAAAACGGCTGCTTTGCCCGCCAGGTGGTACCGTGCGCTTAACCAGCGCTTTATGAGCCTTGGGGTGCAAGGCATAACCCTCGCGGCGACTCATCTTAACTATGGACTGTGTATCGCGGGCCATTAGACTCTCCTTGCCTTACGAGGACGCACACCGCCGTGCGGTACACCGGTGACGTCTTTCATGGTTTCAACCTGGAAATCAAGTCCTTGCAGCGTACGAATGGCCGCCTCGCGGCCTAAACCGACGCCCCGTACGTAAACTTCAACTTTTCTAAGGCCAAACCCTTGCTTGGCGGCCTGGCCGGCCCGCTCGGTCGCCACCTGGGCAGCATACGCCGTACCTTTCTTAGACCCGCGGAAACCGCAAGCACCGGCGCTGGAAGCAGCTAACACGCCGCCCTTAGCGTCAGTAAAACTGATAATCGTATTATTAAAGGTGGCGAGTACGTGTACTTGCCCGGCCGGCACACTTCGCTTGGCCTTTTTCTTCTTAGGCTTGGCTTTAACATCGGTCTCTGCCGGACTATCGGCAGCAGCATCAGTAACTGCATCGACTACCGGTTTTTCTTCTATTGGGGTGGAATTATCGTCAGCCATAATATTAGGTCTTTGAGGCTACTTTCTTAGCTGTTCCACCGACAGTTACTTTTTTACCGCGGCGGGTTCTGGCGTTTGTCTGGGTGCGCTGGCCGCGCGTCGGCAAATTAGCCTTATGCCGCAAGCCACGGTAGCTATTAATATCCTTCAAACGCTTAATATTGCCGGTGACTATACGCTGTAATTCACCCTCAACAATAAAGTCAGCGCCGATTACATCAGATATGCGGGTAATTTCGGCTTCTGTCAGGTTCTTAACCCTGACCGTAGGTTCAACCTTAGCTGTTTCTAGGATGGTCCGGCTTTGCTTGGGGCCGATACCATAGATATAAGTCAAAGCAATTTGAGCCTGTTTCTCTGAGGGGATAGTTACACCTGCTATTCGTGCCATTCTTAACCCTGCCGTTGCTTGTGCTTCGGTTTAAATTTATTAATAACGTAAAGACGGCCTTTACGGCGCACAATCTTATCGTCGGGACTAATTTTCTTTACGCTCGCACGCACTTTCATGCGGATCATCCTTTCATTTGTGATGACACACTGCGTTAGATTTATGATTTACGGTAGGTTATTCGACCCTTAGTCAGATCGTAAGGTGTCAGTTCAACCGTCACGCTGTCGCCGGGAACGATACGAATGTAATGCTTGCGCATCTTACCCGCGACGTGAGCTATAATTTTATGCCCGTTTTCAAGTTCTACCCTGAACTGGGTACCTGGTAGTGTTTCCACTATTGTCCCAGTAAGTTGTATTACTTCTTTACTAGCGGCCATAAATATAACAAGCCGTTAGTATATCAGTTAAGGTGTTAATTTGCAAAGAGAAAATCAGGATTTTCTATCTGTTGATTTTTGGCGGCGCAACTTGCCCAGAAAACGGCGCCTCTTTGGCGGCAAATCTTCCAGGGTTGTTTCTGAACCCGTGAAGAACTCAGGGGCAGTGTACTGATCGTAAGTAACCATCAGCGCCCTTGATTCAAGAGCCCGCAAAGTCTCCAGAGCTACGGCCACCAGAATCAGCACGCTTGTGCCGCCAATTGCGATATTGGTCTTGAGGAATACCTGGGCAATTATGGGCATTAAGGCCAGTAACCCCAAGCTAAGAGCCCCGAAAAAGTTAAGGCGGTTGACGACTTTACTTAAGTAAGTTTCCGTTTCCTCGCCGGACCTTATTCCCTCAATAAAGCCGCCTTGCTTCTGTAGGTTCTCGGCAATCTCCTTGGCATTGAAGGTAATGCTGGTGTAGAAAAACGTGAAGACAAAAACCAGCGCAAAGTAGGTTACGGGGTATATGTAGGGAGTAAAGCCGTGCTGGGTAAAGGTTTGCGCGCTCGGTGTTTGGAACCACTGCACAAGATTGGCGCCCCACTCCTGCAAGCGCTGACTATGTCCGCCAGCCATCAGCT